>JAPOZO010000082.1 GCA_026706025.1 Candidatus Poribacteria bacterium | reverse complement strand
AAATACACACCGCCAGTTGACTTTTGATGGTAACAAGGACTTGGGCCCTGCGTGGTCTCCGAATGGGAAATGGATCGCTTTCGTCTCGGACCGTACCGGGAGCGCGAATATCTATAGAATGGATGCAAATGGTGAAAACGTGAGGCAACTCACGAACCGAGAAGGCTGCCGCCGCCCCGCTTGGTCGCCAGACAGCCAATCGATTGCCTTTGCTTCAGAAAGTGCTCTTTACGTGATGGATGCTGGCGGTAGACAGTTGAGAGAACTCACAGTGTCTACGCGCTTCTCTGACTGTTCATGGTCACCTGATGGCAAACAGATTGCTTTTATCTCATCTGCTGCGAATGGGGGCTGGGAGGTTTTTGGCATTGATATAAACGGAAAAAACCGGCGCCAACTCACGTGGTCGAACCAACCGGTATTCATTTGGGATCCTGTGTGGTCGCCGAGTGGAAAATGGATCGCCTATATCGTGGGTCCGATCCAAGCAGGAGGGGCAGGGATAATAAATCAAATTAGGACTAACGGGGTCGTCAGTGTTGTCAATACGATAGACGGTGCGGGCGGGAAACCGATTGAGGCAACAAAAGGATTGCCAAAACAATCTCTGCAGTGGGTGCCAAAACAGCTTCTCTCTGTATCCGCAAGTGCAGAGAAGCAGATAACGTTATGGGGAGCACTCAAGCAAGCAGAAAATGCCACAAGGTAGATACCGCATATCGAAGAAATTCATTGCAATTTCCACGTATCTCTTGTATTTTAAACTGCTAAGGAGGATAGAATGAGATTTGCTATTTTGATGATTGGAGGTATTCTCCTATTCCAGACATTGCCTGTCTCCGCTGGGACGTTCCTTGAGACATTTGATAACTTTAACTTAAAAGATTGGGAAGAAGTTACCGAACGGAATGCACCTGCTGGCGAATGGCGGGGTATCAATGGTGTGCTGCAAGCAGAAAGTAAGGATAACGCAATCCGAATGCTGGTGATAGAAGGTGCAGCGTGGCACGATTATGAGGTGGAATTAGATGTCATGCCGCTTGTCAGACACGGACGCGGGCACATTGTAATTGCCGCCAGAGTTAATCAGACATACGCTGTCATTTTTGCGATCGGGAATATCTTCTGGAACACACCTTCACCGATAGTTTCGGGTGTTGTTTTAAATTTGCCTATGGGACAGATAATAGGACTCCCGCTTTTCTTTGCCAGAATAGATAAATTTTTTAAGATGGAACTTGCCGAATTAAATGAAGTGTTCAACAGACTCGCGAGAGAGGAGGTCCAAGAAGAGATTTTGAAAGAGGGGGCAAGTATGAATTGCACAACGGTTTTACCACGCTCTTTTCTGAAAACAAGGGAGTGGAGTCATTTAAAACTGCGTGTTGACCAAGAACGGTTTACACTCTCGGTTAATGGAGAGGATGTTCTATCTTTCACTTGTCTCTTTGACAACTTCGCTTTCTTGGAGGAGGACCTTAATGTTGGTAGTGTCGGTTTCGGCCTTGCGGGATATACCGCTCGATTTGACAATTTCAAGATTACTGGCGAAGATGTACCAAACCACGGCAATTTGTCGGTCCAACCCCAAGATAAACTAACAGTGACGTGGGGTCAAATCAAGTCGGAGCAGTGAAAAAAATAAGAAGATAGTAATGAGGTCCATACGATTTTTTTTTATTATCAGCCTGATGTTGTTATATGGAAATATTTGTTCTGTCTTTAGCGAGGCACCGGCCACAGCGAAAATAGTGTTTAGTTCTTTTCGTGATGGCAACACTGAAATCTACCTCATGAATCCAGATGGAAGTGAACAGGTGAACTTGACGCACGCCCCTTCCGATGATTTTTTCCCGGTCTGGTCACCCACAGGCGAGCAAATCCTGTTCGCCTCAGATCGAATTCGCGTTCACGACTTATACCTCATGGATCCGGATGGCGCAAACGTCAGGCGGGTTTTCAGAAAGGTCGCACACAGAGAACACCCAACATGGTCGCCTGATGGAAAAAGGATCGCTTACGAACGTGTTGAATTTGATGAGCGTTGGATCTATATTGCTAACATAGACGGTACAAATGAAGAACGAATAATCCTTGGTCGGTACCCCGCATGGTCGCCCGATGGCACCGAAATAGCGTTTTTTACCGGACTGGCTGGGCACACCCGAATTTGGCTTTTCAATCTTCGCACACGGCGGCAAAAATCGCTGCTTCCTGACGATGCGATCCAGTGGATGTGGTATCCAGCATGGTCGCCTTCCGGGGCTAAACTTGCTTTTGCTTGGCTAAATCACTTTCCATTTATCGGTTTTGTTGAGCGTCAGACAATCTATATTGTGAATCGTGATGGGACAGGCATTGAGCAAATTGTTGATGAAGCCGGTCCGAGAGCAAACGAGCCGGCGTGGTCCCCAAGTGGGGACATGCTGCTTTATTCCCAGCGTCTTGAAAACAATCGTTCCCAAATCTTCAAAATCGCTTTGGCTGGAGGGGAGCCAGTGCAACTAACGCATATTCATTGGAATTATGGCGGCGATTGGTTTGATCCGGCGTATGTGTTACCCGTTTCACCACAACCACAGTTGCTAACAACGGTATGGGGAGAAATGAAGAAGGGAAACTGAAGTAGTTCTTTCGGAGGTGTCTATGCTGCGATATAAGTGTTTATCTGTTTTATGTATACTAAGTGTGGTAAGCGTTTGCGATGTCTGGGCAAAAGCACCTGAGACCGCCAAAATTGTGTTTACCACCTTACGAAATGGCAATCGTGAAGTCTATATTATGGATACTAACGGACAAAACAAAATCAACCTTACCGAACACTCAGCAGATGATATTCAACCTGCTTGGTCACCGACAGGTGAACGCATCCTTTTTGTGTCAAACCGAGAAGGCAAGCACGACCTATATCTAATGAAACCCGATGGAAGTGATATCAAGCGTGTATTTGAAGAAAAGTCTCACCGTGTCGCCCCTATCTGGTCTCCAGATGGGAAACGGGTTGCCTATGTACACAACGGACTTCAACGGACGCTAAATATTGCTACAAAAGATGGGAAAGATGTTGAGGTGTTGACAACTGTAGACGATCTGCTTTATGTCAATCTTGCGTGGTCTCCGGATGGCACACAGATCGCCTTTGATAATATCGTCCGGACGAGTAGAACACATATTGTTAATTTACAGACGCGAACGGTGGAGCCGCTACTTCCAGAACTTCACTTTGTAATACTCAATGTCGAGTGGTCTCCGGATGGGAAACAACTTGCGTTCGCTGGCGTGGAGTGCGTTGAGAACCAAGCGTGTCGTTTTAAAGGCTTTGATGATCTAACAGTGTATGTCGTTAATACGGATGGTACAGGTTTGAAACAGGTGGTCGTTAGAGAGGATTTCGGTGCTGATAATCCAATGTGGTCCCCACAAGGGAATGCCTTGCTTTATCAACGAAAAGTTAAAGTTATTCTCGGAAATTTCGAGGAGACACAACTCTTCAGACACATATTCGGTAATGATAAGCCGAAACAACTGACTGCCATCAGTCGAAATTTTTATGCGGATTGGTTTGATCCAGCGTATGCGTTGCCTGTTTCACCACAACCGCAGCTGCTAACAACGGTATGGGGAGAAGTGAAGAAGGAAAACTGAAGTAGTTCTTTCGGAGGCGTATATGCTGCGATATAAGTGTTTATCTGTTTTATGTATACTAAGTGTGGTCATATTATACACAAGCGTTTGTGATGTCTGGGCAAAAGCACCCGACACCCCAAAAATAGTGTTTACCTCCTCTGGAGATGCGAATCGAGACATCTATTTAATGAATATAGACGGGACAGAATGGGTAAACCTCACGAACCATCCAGCGAGTGATATACGCCCCGCATGGTCTCCAACGGGTGAACAAATCCTGTTTGCCTCAGACCGCGACCGATTTCCGCGGAGCTGGGACCTGTATCTGATGGACGCAGACGGTTCAAATGTCAGGCGCGTATTCGGTAAATCAAAGGGTAGATCCGGTGGAAAGTGGTCGCCAGATGGGAAACGGATTACTTATATCTCCCTTGAAAAAGGAGAACGGCACGTCTATATTGCATCAATGGATACGAAAAAAGAGGAGCGCGTGGCGTTCGGTGGAAGTGCTGATTGGTCACCAGATGGAACAAAGTTAGCAATTATTGTCGGCGGGCCAAGGCGTATGCGGATTGTGATGCACAACCTTCAGACAGGTAAACAAAAATTTGTTTTTCCGCCCGAAGCACGTCCCTCATGGATGGGAGGCATAGCATGGTCCCCAATAAGCAACAAACTCGCGTTTTCTTGGCTCCATCGCGTACCACTCAAGGACTTCGTTGAGACAGAAACGGTCTATACTGTTAACCCAGACGGGACAGACCTCCAACAGATTGTCGCTGAAGAAGGACTCGCCGCAATCAGGCCGACCTGGTCACCTCATGGCGATGTACTCCTTTATGAAAAACTGAGCGCAGGCGCAAAATCGAGAATCTTCAAAGTTGACGTAGCTGGCGGACAACCCGTGCAGCTTACTGAACCGGGTTTCCATCTTTTGGGAGACTGGTTCGATCCAGAATTCGCGCTGCCCGTCTCACCACAACCGAAGTTGCTAACGACGCAGTGGGGGAAAGTGAAAAAATAGCCGTTCTTATGCCTACATAAGACTTCCACAAACACCAGTACGCAATACGTAAAACTCATGGAAAAATTAGGTGAGTCCTACCGACGTTTATAGTAGATTCTGTAACTACTGATACGTTCAGCATCGGGGTGTTTCCTATAGGTTGAACGGATACTCCCAAAACCCTGAAAAGTAACACAACACTCAGATTGCATCATAGATGCCACGTCAAACAGAAAAACGAGAGAAACCCAACACCTTTGCTGTTTCCGGGCACCTGCGGGTCTCAAGTTGGGTTTCACTGCGTTTTTGGATGTATAGAACGGCAGGTTGGATTTGAGGGTATTAGCACACGGACATATACCTTTTCAACACCGTTCAACCCAACCTACAGGACTTTTTTAAGAAAATGGGTCAAGGAGGAATTCGTCAAAATGAAACAGGCATTGCGTTATACAGTATTATGGGGTATGTTGATTCTATTGGTTGGAAATGTCCAAGCGGCTGGAACCGGAACACTCTCTTTTTCCACCAACCCCCGGAGCCCTGACCTCTATCTCGTAGATAGTACAGGGCAGAATCTTCGGAGACTTGTGACCGATCACATAAATAAAGGTTCACCGACTTGGTCACCGGATGGACGTTTTTTTGCCTATCAATCCAACGACGATGGGAATCCTGATATCTATGTGATGGATGTCAGAAACAAAATATCCCGTCAATTGACCAACCACCCTGACCGAGACCTGTCGCCTGCGTGGTCCCCGAATGGGAGATGGATTGCGTTTGAATCTGACCGAACCGGGGATCTACATATCTACAAAATTGATGTAGATGGCTCAAATCTGATGCGATTGACAAAACGTGGGGATAACCAAAATCCAGCGTGGTCGCCAGATAGTCAGTGGATCGCGTATAATTCCTATCAAGAAGGAAATCGTGATGCGGGGATTCGTGGAAGGCAATTTCTCTCTGTAATGACCGCCGATGGCAGAAGGACGAGACAACTGACAGAAGGCCTAAATATGTCCGGTTGTACATGGTCTCCCGATGGAAAACAGATCGCTTTTGCTGCGGGGAATATAGAAAAGGAAGGCATAAATATCAGCCTCATTGATGTCAATAGGCGCAACCGCAGTGCCTTAACCGAAGTGGGTCCAAACGCATGGGCAGGGAGTCCGTCGTGGTCGCCGGATGGCAAGTGGATCGCCTATTTTTTCAAGAATTTGCCAGTATTGGATGTGGATCTTGGTCACGGAATCCGAGGCATTGACTTTTGGAGTGGTGATAATGTTATCTGTGTTATAAGTCCTGAAGGCCAGAACGACGCCCAACAGCTTAAGGCAACAAGGGGATTGTCGTCCAGTCCTGTGTGGGTGCCGGACGGTTTCTTCCCAGTTTCTCCGCAACCACAGTTGCTAACGACGCAGTGGGGAGAAATTAAAAAGGAATAGGTTCTCATTGCTTACGTTTTTAGTAGAGTTTGGACAATACAAGAATCCTTAGAATATAATCCAGAGTTTAGTACATTTTTAAGAAACCGAACAAAGCGGAATACTTAAGATGAGACACGCATTGCGTTATACAGTATTATGGAGTATATTGATTCTATTAGATGATAGCGATTATCCGATTTTTTTCAAATTATGCACCTTTTGCTCCTAAAAATTGTCTCTTTAATAATGTAGCAACTTGCGTTAAAGATAATTGATCATTGGAAACGCTAAACTTTTTTCAAACTCACGTTAAGAAAATGAGTCAAGGAGGAATTCGTCAAAATGAAACACGCTTTTGTTTATATGATGTTAGGAGTCACCTTGCTGGTAAGTAATGTCCTGCTTGTTAGAAATAGCCAGGCAGATGGGACCGGGACAATCTCTTTTGCTTCCTACATCCGAAGCCCTGACCTCTATCTCGTAGATAGCACGGGACAGAATCTCAGGGAACTCATAACCGATGACAGAAATAAGCGTTCACCGACTTGGTCGCCAGACAGACGTTTTTTTGCCTATCAATCCAAAGACGATAGGAGTGTTGATATCTATGTGATGGATGTCGAAAGCAAGACATCCCGCCAATTGACAAATCATCCCGAGAGGGACCTGTCGCCTGTGTGGGCACCCAATGGCAAATGGATTGCGTTTGTGTCTAACCGAGCCGGTGATCTGGATATCTACAGAATTGATGTAGACGGTTCAAACTTAAAGCGGTTGACAAAACGTGGAGACAACCAAAATCCCGCTTGGTCACCAGATAGTCAGTGGATCGTCTATGATTCCTATCAAGGCGGAGCTCATCGTCCAGGCGGCGTTCCGGGAAGACATTTCCTCTATGTAATGAACGCTAATGGGGCAAGATCAAAGCAACTGTTAGAAGATCTAAACATATCCGGATGCACTTGGTCACCTGATGGAAAGCATATTGCTTTTGCTGCTGGGAATATAGGCGGTGAAGGCGTGAATATCCACATCATTGATGCCGATGGAAATAACCGCCGCACGTTAACCAGAGTGGGTCCAAATGCGACGGTGAGGGATCCAGCGTGGTCGCCCGATGGCGAATGGATTGCCTATCTTTTCGTAGTTCCGCCAGTATTGAATCATGGTCAAGCAATTCCAATCAATGAGGCTTTTCGAAACAATGTCATCAGTGTCATAAATACTGACGGTGAAGACGCAGAACAACCGCTTGAGGCAACACGCAGATTGTCGACCGCTCCTGTGTGGGTCCCAGAGACTTTCTTCCCAGTTTCGCCCCAACCACACTTATTATCAACGCAGTGGGGGAAAGTGAAAAAATAGCCGTTCTTATGCCTACATAGGACTTCCACAAACACCCGTACCGAATACGTAGGACTCATGGAAAAATTAGGTGAGTCCTACTTACATTTAAAAAACACTTCCGAAAGATCCTATCCTGTCCGACTTATCTTGGCAGCATCTTCCCAAATTCTCCGGTATCAAATTTTTTTCAAATCATGCACCCTTTCCGCCTTAAAATTGTATCATTAACATTTTGAATGTAAACACAATCACGTTTATGCTTTAATCAGGGAGAATGCTGATGGTGGAAAACGATGTTCAACTGATTCACAGAATTTTGTCGGGTGATGAAGCGGCATTTAGTGCTTTGGTGCGAAAGTACCAAAAGAGCGTTCACGCGCTTGCGTGGCGGAAGGTTGGCGATTTTCACATCGCTGAAGAGATTGCCCAAGATGCCTTTCTCCAAGCATACAAGAACCTCGCGACGCTGAGGAATCCGAGTCAGTTTGCTGGATGGCTTTATGTTATTGCCAATAACCTTTGCAAGCGGTGGCATCAAAGCAACAAACCTGTGATGCAATCCCTGGAGGCCACATCTGTAGCAGAGGTAGGGAGATCTTCTTATAAACGTTACGTATCGGAGCAACGGGAGGCGGAAGCCGTGGAACATCGCTACGAAATCGTCAAAGAACTTCTGGAAACACTGCCGGAGAGTGAACGCACAGTGGTGACACTCCACTATCTCGGTGAAATGACAACGAAAGAGATTGGCAATTTCTTAGGGGTATCGGTGAACACCATAAAAAGTCGGCTTCGCCGGGCACGGGAGCGTTTACAAGCCGAAGAGCACCTGATTAGCGAAACGCTCGGAAGCGTCCAGATGCCCGCCAATTTCATTGAGCGTATTATGCAGCAAGTTGCCGACATTAAACCGACACCGCCTCAGGTTGGGAAACCGCTGCTACCGTGGGCGGCTTTTGGCACAGCTGCCGTCTTCATATTGCTAATGCTCGGTGTCGGGTCTCAATACCTCGCGCGTTTCCAGAAACCTTACAACTTGAACGCCCAATCGGAAACCACTGTTGAAATCATTGATGCGTCCATTGTCCTTGATACGCAGGCGGAACCAGATGTGCGAAACCAAGCCGGACTTTTCGATACCCCGGGTAGGAACAACGGCACCGGTGTACAAATTTCAAAGCCGGTTGTGCCGGTTCCGACCGTGCAGGTAGAGAAGGAAGTGCCCCCGACGCTGAACCGGCAGTGGAAACACGCAAATGCACCGGGTTTCGGGCCAGTGTTCGGCTTATTCGCCAGCTCAGAGAACAATATCTATGCCGCTTCACACCTCGGTATCTATAGATTGACACCCGATGCCCCTGCGTGGACGTTCATTAGTCCGGCAGCCGCTGTTAACCTTCCAACCGCTTCTGGGGGCTACGGCATGATACCCATGGCTGAGAAAGACGACACGCTCTACCTTGTCTCTGGTGATGAAGTGTTTAGTTCAAGCAATAGCGGAGAGACGTGGACATCGCTTGGGACACGCCCAAAAGGTGCCGCTATGGGATTAGCAATAACCGATGAAGCCTTCTACCTCGCACTTAGGGATAACGGAATCTTCCGATCTGAAGATAAAGGGAAGCAGTGGACCCTATTGAATGATGAAGTTACAGCGGTAAAAATCTTTGCCTTGGCTACGCTTGAAAACACAGTGTTTGTCGGGACAAATCAGGGACTCTACCGCATCAAGCCGAGACACGGTTTAGAAAAATTGCCACTGAATACCACGAATGCTATCCATTCTTTGGCAGTTTCCGGAAATAACCTTTATGTCGGGACAGGCCCGGATCTGTTTCAATCCAAGAATGCTGAAGATAGAGCCGTGTTCAGCGAGCAACTTACCGAACAACTTAAGAATGACAACAATTCAGGTTTATGGGAACTCTTCCAGTCAACAGATTTAGGAAATTCGTGGACGGATATAACACCTAAAATCGAATCACCTTTTATAAGGCTGGCACCCGGTGTTAAAGTCCTCACTGCTGGAAAAACGCTTTTAGTCATCGGATACGTCGGTTTCCATCTCCGATCCATGGATGGTGGAAAAACATGGTCAGGTGCCGATCAGAAGCCGAGCTCGATTGCAATTATGAATTCAATATTTTTGAGTATATTCCCCGCTGTCGGCGTGGACGAAAACACTGTATTCACGGCGGGAATGTTCGGACTTAATCGCTCAACCGATGCTGGCGAATCGTGGCAGCCTTTTATGACAGGAATGATAGCGACCAGAATATCTAACCTCATCGCGTTCAAAAACGCCCTCTACGGAAATACCGGCACGAATATCGCCAAATCTACAGACGGCGGAATGTCGTGGCAAACCTTACACTTCGATCCTAATAAATTGACATCGATATGGAAAAAACAATTGATGAACGCTCGGGGATTACTGCTCCTTCCAAGGCTAACAGTTTCTGATGGTGTGCTTTACGGCATCACATCAATCCCAGGTGTCGAAGATACCGCCTGCATTTTCCATCTCTCTGCAAGTGGCAATGATCTGGTGCTTGTTCAAGGGACCCCGACTTTTAGCGAAAATCTCTCTATAGAAATGCCAGCAACTGAAGGGCAGGGGGGTGCCGAAGAAAATATAACGGGTAACGCCGCGAACAATCCTGAAAAAATGGATGCGTTGCCAGAATCAACTCGCCAGAAGACATCGTTTCCTCGTGCGTTTGCAGTCAGCGGCGATGCATTCTATACGGAGTATCAGGGGCGGCTCCTGCGGTGGAGGCGCGGCGAATCTGAATGGTTCGTCGCTGGACTGGTAGACATCGACGCGCCTGCCAAAAATGATGGCACCGACCCCTTCATTCTCGCTGTTTCAGGCGAAACCGTCTACGTCGGCAAACGCGACGGTCATCTGTTCCGATCACTTGATAGCGGGAACACATGGAAAGATCTGACCGCAACGCTGCCGCTTCGATTTGAGCATTTCAACGAGATAGTTTTTGCCGGTTCAACGGTTTATGTCGCTACGGACGTAGGTGTTTTAACATCAGCGGATGGCGATAACTGGCGCGTGATAACTAATAAAACCGGGACCCGCACTATTATAGATCGCATCGCTGTCGTTGACACGACGATTTATGGGGCTGGTAATGCGGGTGTCTATCAATTGGATAATCGAGGTAGATGGGAACAAATCTTGCCAGAGGTGCCACACAGTGTCATCTCCGTTGTTATCAATGGTGATAGACTTTATATCGCTACCAAACGAAGCGGGATGTTTCACGCATCGCTTGAAGAAGAAAACGATTGATATTCCCAGCAATTCTCCCATCAAAAACCGCTTATTTTTTATCTCATTCAATTTTTTTTCCATTATGCACCTTTTTGCCCTTCAAATTGTATCATTAAGCGATAAATAAACGTGAGTTTGAAAATAAAGACTGAAACCCCCGACAAAATTCAAAATCTTTTATCAAACTCACGTAATAAATATAGGTATTCTGTCTAAGGAGGAAAAAGTATATGTTTTACTTTCGATCACGATATCAGTGTCTATTCAATCTATTGACGTTTTGTGTATTTCTCGGATTTGTAGTTGTTTGGGGCTGTTCGGAACCCGAAAACCGCAACGCGTTAGCCCCAGCAGAAACAATGACGCAACCAATCTCTGAAGAAATGGTGGCAGCGGTGCTGGCGGCTGTAGAAAAAGATATGTTCGCCGCAGAAATGGAATCCGCACCACAATTTGAGGCAGTGCCAATGGCACCAATGCTAAGGCCCCCTACAATTGCAGAGGTGATGGCGGAGTTGCGTGCGGAATTTCCCGGCAACGTCTTAGACGACGACTTCACAAGGATTCGAGAAGTTATCGAGTCAGAAACTTATATAGACTACTTAAAACGTACCTATCCACAGGAAAATCAGTTCCAGAATTTCGATGAGTTTTGGGCGTTAGCGTCCGTGGATACGGAGCGGTCCCTGGAATTTTTGAACGAATATTTTAAGCCACCCCTGCCTCCTCCGACTGCGGAGGATGTTGATGTGCTTCATTATATGGCTTTGTTTGAGCGCAATCTAAACGTCCGTCTATATCACGAGGAGCCAGTCGAAGTAAAAGAAGTTATGCTGGAAATGATGATGAATGAACCTGTGCACAGTTGGTTAGAGCAACGCTTTGTTGGTAATATTCTTCTTTTAATAAAAGTTTTGGTCTATCACAGCATTCTGGTCGATGAACTGCAAGAGGAAGATCGGGAAAATATCCATGCCCTTTTTGTTGAACATGGCACGCAAAAAGGCTTTTTACGGGTCGCGCTCCAAGAACCGGTGAATCTCGGATATGTCCTCAAAGATTTTACAGATGTCCAGGTGTTCCGGAAATGGGTTGATGGAGAATTCCATGAAGTCGCCTGGTGGAATCAAAATGAGGATAACGAAAAATAGGGACACGTCCGCCTGCAGTGCTACGATATTGCAGGCAACGTGTTCCGGGTAGTAGGGGTTGGGTTACCCAACCCCTACCATACATCTTACCCTCGGAGAACATAATGAACATACGATGCTTTCAATGTCAGCGTTTTTTCAACCGACTCGGAGTCTGTCTCTTTTTAGGGATCTCACTATTTTTCGCGTGTCAATCCAGTCCCGACCCAAGCGTTGTAAAGCCCGAAAAAGGAGACCTTGAAACAGGAAGTCGTATTGAGCCGATTGCACGACCGCCAACCCCCGAGGAGACGTTTGAACAACTCAAGCAGGAAAATCCCACTAACATTTTGGATGGGGACTTCAGAAAACTCAAGAGGTTCGCCACGTCCAAGACCTATTTAGACTTCCTCAGACGTAACCATCCGATTGAAGCTCAATATCAGACTTATGATGCGTTCTGGGAAATCGCATCGGCTCATCCATCACGATACATGCCATTTTTGAAGCAGACGCTTGAGAAGCCTGACGAAGAAGATGCCGCGAATGCACATCTTTTCGCTGTACACTACAGACATGTGCTGACGCGTGGATACCATGGCGAAGATCCTGATACTTTTCGAGACGAATTGAAGAAATTGATCGACGGTCCGGGAATGAATATAGCCTTTAAGCATTTTGTAGACGACGAGCATAATGTTTTGAATGGGTTAGATCTCATTTTCTTTAGCGTGGAAATCGACCTTTACATCCAAAAAATTGAGCAGGCGGATGCTGCGCTGGCTGCAGAACTCTTTGATAAACACGGCGAGCATGATGCACTCATTTGGCTTGCACTTGAGGACCCCGTATTAATCGGATATATTCTCAAAGATTTTACGGACGTTCAAGTGTTCCGAAGATGG
This sequence comes from Candidatus Poribacteria bacterium, assembly GCA_026706025.1. NCBI lineage: Bacteria > Candidatus Poribacteria > Candidatus Poribacteria bacterium. The sequence continues at coordinate 22,828 of JAPOZO010000082.1, read as the reverse complement.
CTGGCTGGCGAATTTCATCAATAGGGGTCAATTTAGCGTGTACGATAAGAAAACTTTTATCTTTGGAGGAATCAAAGTGAAGCGTATTCTCGTTTTCGCAAGCATCGCCATTGCGATGCTATACCAACTTAGCTGTTCTCTTGATGAAGAGCAAACACAATCTGAAAATCCCATAACCAACGATTCAACATCCGTTCTTAACGCCCCACGCTTTGTCGGAAATGTTGTACTGGAAAATATGTATGCGGATGAAGCTGGGAAACTAACAAGCAAAACACCCCTGGAAATCATTACCGTGCTTGAAGGCACAGGCAAAGTCAGTCTTCAGGCTCAATTTCGGGCAGTTAAAGACGGGCCTTTTGGATCACCCGTCTATGAATGTGAGCTGATTGATGACTCAGCAGAGGTTGCCCGGGGAATGTCAGGCAGTCCGGTAGGTCCCCCGGGCCGCGTCATGGGTGCGCTTGCTTTCGCATACTGGTATAGTAAACCGCCGTATCGGTTCTTGGTCACACCGATTGATTATATGGAGACAGCCATAAACCATCCAACGTTTGGTGAGTTTTTGAATGGAGAGGCGGCACCCGCTGCACCTGCAATGGCGATGAATGCTCTGTACGCGCCTGTTAAAACACCTGTGATAATGACAGGGATTCAGCCCCACAGAATTCAAGAACTTTCTTTGCATCTCTCTAACTCAAAATTCGATTTTGTTGAATTGCTTGGTGATATCGGCGGCGCGCCTGCAGCCCCGCCTGCAGGCACTACAACAAAACTCTTTGCAGGGGATATGATTGGTGCTGCCGTAGCCACAGGAGATGTTACGAGCCTCATTGGTTATGGGACGGTGACACAGGTTTATGACGATAAATTTGTAGCCTTTGGTCACCCATTCTTTGCAGATGGGAAGTCTGCATTACCGGTATATAGGGCTGTAACGCATGGAATCAGGTCCAGCTTGGCGGCACCAACGAAATCTGTCTCAGCGTATGGAAATCCGATCGGGACAATAACTAAAGACCTACATCCTGCAATTGTAGGGAAACTCGGACCAGGACCGGCAATGATTCCTGTGAAGGTCTCCTATCATCCGGTTAACAACACGCCTATAGAGAAACATCACGTTGTTGCTTATGGACAAGAGTGGGCGATTTCGTATGTCACGGCGGTCACAATGGACGCAATTCGGATGGAGCGGAATGCTGCAACAGTTGAAGGAACTGTAACGCTTCACTTTCAAGAGACCGAAACTGTGTATACAGAAAAGTTTCGGACCGCCTCTTCAAACCCATTTTTCGATGTGTTCATAAAGACGGGTTCAATTATTAATGCGTTCACCGATACACTTACGAACAGCGCGGGCAAAGCAACATTGAAAGCGGTGTCGATTGCTATCGTGGACAAACCGCAAATTGCCACAGCCGAAATTGACGAAATTATTGTGCCTGCTGAAGTGATGCCTGGGGAAAGCCTCACAGTTTCAGTTGTGCTACTTCCGCACTGGAGTACTGCCGGTGCTAAGCGGATAATGCAAAGAGATGTTATACTTGACATCCCTGACGGCTTTCCGATAGGTGAAGCAAACCTCACGGTTTCCGCCGCCGATGAATCGACTGACGACACTGAATTTACACAACTCTTCGGCGATATTTTCGATGATATCTTAGGCGACGATGAAGAAGATGATGATGAAAAACCGCTGCCAAGGAACCTCGACGAACTCATCCGTCAGAAGGAAGAAGATCAGATGGATGCAGGGTTAATTACAATAACCCTTACACCATCGGCTTTTGGCGGTGGATTCCTATTACCAGAAGATTTGCCGCTGCCAGAGAGTGGCGAAGAAGGTGAAGGAGATGACGGAGCAATTCCAGAAGGTTTTCCATTCCCAGAGGGTCTCCCATTGCCGGAAGGCTTCCCACTCCCTGACAATTCTGCGGAACAGCCCATAGAAACTGAACTCGTTATTGAGGGGTTTATCGTAACAGGGTCTAAAGAGGCACGGATTACGATTAAAGTAGGAGACGTGGGAGCCGGTGTGCTGCCAATAGAGGGCGGAGAATAATAATTTCAGAACGCTATTGTATGGACAGGTATCCGTGCCTGTCCATACGGCATCATGGAATCAATTTTCGCAACGTCTGAATCAGTGTGCTTTCTGAAAACCATTTGCCTGCCACACGCCACACACTGCTCGAAAACGTCGGATAGACGTGGATCATCCCGCTCAACTTCCGCAAAGGAATCCCTTGTTGCATTGCCAGCACATACTCGTGAACGACTTCTCCCGCATTCGCGCCGACAAGATGAACCCCCAGTATCTTCCCTGTCCACCGACTTGCAATAACCTTGCTGAAGCCGTGTGTCTCGCCTTCCGCGACGGCTCTATCAACGTCCGCTTGGTCGAGTGTGAACACGTCAACATCCCCGTATTTCTCGCGTGCCTCTGCCTCGGTGAGACCACAACGGGCAACCTCTGGGTCACAGAAGGTCGTCCAGGGCACGACAGCATAATTGATCGTTTTGGAGAATGGAAAGAAGATATTCCGAAGGAGCAGCTGCGCTTGGAAAGCGGCGACGTGTGTGAACAGGTAATGCCCGATCACATCACCCGCGGCGTAGATGTTCCTGACGCTCGTCTGAAGTCTGTTGTTCACCTCAATCCCGCGTCTACCCACCTGTACCCCGATTTTGTCGAGTCCTAACCCTTCAATGTTCGGCGCGCGTCCCGCCGCAATTAGAATCTTATCAAAGGTCTGTTCTGCTGTTCCGTTTTCACTATCATCGAACTTTACATTTACGCCTTCTTGGCTTTCGGCAACTTGCTCGATATTGGTATCGAGTCGGATTGTGATCCCTTCATCACGGAGGTAACGCAGCATCTGCTCAGAGACATCGATATCCTCTTTTGTGAGGATACGTTCGCTCCGTTGGGCGATTGTCACATCGGCACCGAGACGATGAAACGCCTGACCGAGTTCAATACCGATCGGACCCGCACCGACAACGAGCAGCCGTTCTGGGAATTCTGCCAACTCCCATACAGATTCACTGTCGAGATAGCCACAAGATTCCAAACCGGGTATAGGTGGCGCGACTGGACGGGAACCCGTACTAATCACAAACTTTTTGCTTTTGAGCGTGCGTGTTTCTCCACTTTCGGTATCTGCCACGACAAAGGTGTCGGATGCTTCAAAATGCCCATCTCCGAAGATAACATAGACCCCCATTTCACGGAACCGCTCCGGGTTATCGTGTTCCTCTTCTATGGTGTGTTGTGTCCCCTGCACATACGCCATCACACGTTCCCAGTCAGGTGTGGCATCGGGGACAGCAATGCCGTATTTCTCCGCATTCTGGATGGAATTCGCCACCTTCGCCGCTTTCAGGAGTGATTTGGAAGGCACGCACCCCGTCCAGAGGCAGTCGCCACCGATGCGATGTTTCTCCACAAGCGCGGTTTTTTTACCTAATTTTGCGCCCGCCACGGCAAGTACAAGCCCCGCACTGCCGCCGCCGATGATCGTCAAATCGTATACAGTCACGATTTCGTCTCCATGTTGTCCCATTTACCGTTGTTGACGCAACACTCTGCCCGGCAGCTGCCGCGTCACGTTGCCATCTTCGACAACTGAAACGCCGTTGACGAATACCCAGTTTACACCGACAGGCGATTGCACCGGGTCGAACCATGTAGACCTATCTGCAACGGTTTCTGGGTCGAAAACAACGATGTCCGCGGCAAGCCCTTGACTGATTCTGCCGCGGTCGCGGAGTCGGAAACGTTCGGCAGGGAAACCGCTCATCTTGTAAATCGCTTCTTTCAGCGAGACGAGTTGACGTTCACGCACGAACTTACCAAGATACTGCACGAAACATCCGTAACTCCGGGGATGTGGATGTGGGATGTTATAGACACCATCGCTCGCGATCATCATACGGGGATGGCTTGCCGTCTGATTCAAGATGCGTTCATTTTCTGCGGGCGGTGTCGCCCACGGCATCACGAAGGTCTCAATCGCGGCTTCTTCGCAGATGAGATCAAAAGCGAATTCTTCGTTAGATTTACCCTCACTTTCGGCGGCTTCAGCAAGCGTCATCCCGATAAACCTACCGGAACGGTTGTAACCCACAATCTGGCTGCCGTCGCGTAATTCGCCTCGCAGGTATGCAGCCGATTTTTCTCGGACTGCAGGGTCCTCAAGGCGTGCTAACATATCAGCCGGAGCACCCGTCTGAAATTCCATCGGAAGCATCATCGCGAGATGGGTCATACCGGCGGGATAAAGGTAGGATTCAAAGGTCAGATCTATCTGTTCTTTCTCAACCCGTTCAAGTATATCAGCGGCTTCATCGTCCACCCGTTCATGCGAGATATGCACAGGGATCCCGGCGCGTTGGGCAATCTCAATCGTCTCCTCCCACGCCTGCTTTCGACCGAGGATACGGTACCGGATATGCGCGGCGTAGATTGCGTCGTAACTTGCCGCGATCTTTGAAAGATACACAAGTTCGTGCAAATCGGCATTCGCGGATGGCTGATAATCCAGTCCTAAGCAGAGGCAGCACGCGCCTGCTTCTAACCATTCACGTGTTGTCTGTTCCATCGCTTTCAATTCATCAGACGTTGCTGGGCGCGGATCCCATCCCATCGCACCGATGCGAACAGCACAGTGCGGTACCTGTGGATATAGGTTCGCTGGGATGCGTCCGTCGAACATACTGAGATATGCATCTGGGGTCTGCCAGTTGAGCGGCAGTTCAGCATCGCCATAGGCAAACTGTGTATAATGCCACAGTTCTTTCGCCTGCTCCGGTGGTAAAGGTGCCCAGCCAAAACCGTCTGGCGCAGCCAAGTGTGTCGTCACACCTTGACTGACTGCGGCAAACTGGTCACGTCCACCGAGCAGAGAGATCTCTGAATGTACATGCACATCGACGAAACCGGGACAGACGATCTGTCCACTTACAGAAATTCGGCGAGGTGTTTCTGCTTCCGCGAGGTCACCAATCGCAGCGATCTGATCGTCATGGATGCCGATGTCTGCAACAAACGGCTCCTGTTTACCCGTTCCATCAACTATATTTCCGTCAGTAATAATTGTATCAAATCTCATAAGATGCTCCTCTGTTGTTGATTGAGTCTATCACTGAAAATGGCGTATGTCAATATAAAACTTGGGTCAACATGCTCTCTGACACACAACACTCATCACGATTTTCCTTTGACAAAAAATCTGATGCCTGATACAATAGCAGTTAGGATTTAACTTAAATTTGCAATCGAAATTTCTTAGCCCACAATAGGAGGAAACTCATGCATCAAGTCTACACTTTCATCAGGACATTGTCCGCAGGTCTCTATTCCGTATTCGGGGTAGTCCTATTGTCGTTGACGATTGCGTTGAGCGGTTGTAGTGAGGAGCCTTCTGGCGGAAGCGGCTTTACGGATGTAGCACGCGGTGAACCGACTATCGTTGATTCTGCCTTAGCGATCAGTGTCTTTGATGACAGACCCGACGGTATCACGAATACGTTCTTCGCCGAGTTCAACGATCAAGTGTATTTATGGCTCTTGTGGGCGAATATTACAGAAGAACATACGGTTGAAGTCAGGTGGTACTCTCCAGAGGACGGTATTGACGATCCACCGTTCTGGGAAGAGAAACAGACCTTTACCTCTACAACCGGCGATAAAATTACGTGGTTTTATATTGATCTACCCGACCCGGACATTACAGGCGAGTGGTTCGTTGAAGTCTACCTTGATGGTGACCTCTTTGAGCGGAGCCATATCTTCTGGGTAGAGTAACCACCTGCCGCACCCAGATGGAGAGAAATCATGGATAGACTCAGAATCGCACATATCGGCACAGGCAGACGTGGTGCCGGTACCTACCTTCCTCTTATCTCAAAATTGGCAGGCGACCTTGAGTTAGTCGCTGTTTGTGATCCACGCGAAGAGAGCGTTGCTGAACAGGGTGAGAAATATAACGTCCCTGCTTACACGAACACCGAGCAGATGTTAGACACAGTAAAACCTGATATCTGTTCGATCGTGATTACACCGAGCAACAATCACATTCCCGGATTGCTCTGCTCCGGGCGCGGTATCAGTTATTGTACAGAAACACCGATTGATACCGATCTCGGATGGGCGGACAAGATGATCGCCTCCGCACAAGAGAACGGCATAAAACTGGAAGTCAACGAAAATTATTATCGCGTGCCGACAGAGCGGATCAAACGGGAGATGATTCTCGCGGGTGTTTTCGGCAAAGTTAATGTCGCCTACAACGACTTCCGGGGACACGGCTATCACGGCATCGGTCTCATCCGCAGTTATGTCGGTTTTGATAACGAACCGGTGCAAGTTTACGGATTCCGAAAGGGGTATGACGTTCAGGAGCACGTCTGGCGGAAAGGGCAACCTACGCGCAATACTGAGGATTGGCAACATGCAGTGATTGAGTTCTCAGATGGTGCTGTCGGCATCTTCAATTTCAGTGGTCTCTCCTACGGCTCCCCGCTGCGTGGCTTTAACGGTTCAAAGTTCTACGCAGCGCGCGGAATGTGTTTCCGAAACGATGCTGTCATTTTGAACGACGCTGCCGATGAACAGCGCGCGATTACCGTCACACGCAGAACCAATACCGTTGACGGTTATGAAACCTTAGCCGCGCTTGTCGCCGACACCGACCCTGAAGTGGTTTGGGAAAACCCGTTGCAAAATTATCCGCTCAGCGACGGTGAAATTACGGTCGCTTCGGAACTGATGAGCCTCGTCAACGCCGTTCGCAACGATATAGAGCCGGAATACGGCGCGTATAACGGTCGCAAGGATCGAGAAATTGATGTTGCCATGGCACGTTCATGGTCAAACAACGGCGCGCCTGTCACTTTCCCCTTTGATTATGAGAAACGTTGAACACTCAAAAGATCGACGACGAAAAACCAGCGAAGGACATCTATGCCTTTGTAAAACCTTCTTTGCTGATGGCTGATGGCTAACGGCTGACAACTGAATTAACCTTGCCGTTTGTGCTGAGATTTTGTATACTTTAAAAGGAGAAAGTACAAAACGCAACAGGAGCGAGACATGTTGAAAAAAGTGTGGTGCTTTTTCGTCCTCCTATTCATCTTCGGTTTCAGTGCGACGTTGATGGGAAACGAATGGGCAAACTACTATTTCCCCGATACACTTGGCAGCTACTGGACCTACGAAGACCAAGACGGTGAAGAATTCACGCGCTACGCCATAGAACCACAGGATGTTGATGGCGAAACCTATCGTGCGTTCAGTTATGATCCACCTTTAGAAGATTGGGAAGATTACCAGTATCTCGTCTATCCCTATTATTACCAAGTCAGTGACGACTGGGTAGCATTCTTTAACGGGGATGAGATTGAAAACGCCATGAAAGCAATAGTGACGAAACAATTGGAAGAAGGGGTGTTGCAGCCACTCAAGGAACAGTTGAATCAGACTGTCCCGCCTGGCGTTACTTTTGAGATTAGTACGAGTTTTGAAGCGGAGGCACAGGATTACTCTTATCTTTTTCCAACACCGGTTACTTACAATGAAGAATGGGATGCGCAGGTGGTAAATGCGAAATTTGTCATCAGGATTGATGTAGCAGGCGATCCCAACGAAATCCCACCCGGCGGTGCTTTAATATTCACCTTCAATTTAGATGTATTAGGAACAGGGACGGTTAAAACTACCGAAACTGTGGAGACATCAGCAGGCACGTTTGATGACTGCCTAAAAATTGAATTTGAAACAGAAATGGTTACGACCCTCGAAACATCACCGCCTATGGAAGGAACGCAATCCATGGTGCCAGAGAAGGTAAACGCATTAAACACGCTCTGGTTGGCGCCTAACGTCGGTATTGTTAAAATGCTGCAGGAATCTGAAAATAGCGACACTGTGAACACTGTTGAATTGACGAACTACGAAATCAAATCTACTGAATCAGGAAGCGGCGAAACCAATTAAGCCCGATTCCTGAAGCCTCGCTTTCGGGAATTGTGAACGTTCCCGAGAGTGCCAAAAGGAACTCTACATGTTGAAAAAATTTCGGTCTGCTTTTCTGTTTCTGCTCGTCTTCGGTTTCAGCGCGACATTGATGGGAAACGAGTGGGCAAATTACTATTTCCCAGATGAGCTTGACAGTTACTGGACCTATGAAGACCATGACGGTGAGGAATTAACGCGCTACGCCATAGCACCTGAAGAGATTGATGGTGAAACCTATCGCGCGTTCAGTTATGAACCTGTCTTGGAGGACTGGGCAAACTATCAGTATTATTTTCATCCCTATTTCTACCAAGTCAGTGACGACTGGGTGGCGTTCTTTGTCGGTGATGATATCGAAAATGCGACACGGGCGGTCACGGAGCAACAGTGGAACGAGGCTATGGTCGTGATGAAACAAGAGTTGAATAATCAACTGCCACCCGGGATGAACCTTGACCTTAATGTGACATACGACCTTGATATACAAGCACAAGACTATTTCTATCTTCTGCCGACCCCTGCAACGTTCAATGAAGAGTGGGAGGCTTCGCGCGTTGATGTGGAAATGGATTTGCAGATTGAGATTACAAGCAACTTGGACGGCTTTCCACCAGCAAGTCAGGCAATCACAATGTTCCTGACCCTTGTTGAGACTGGCGTGGTCACTGGCACAGAAACCGTTGCAACGTCTGCTGGTACGTTTGAAGATTGCCTAATAGTCGAGTATAAAATGGATGCCACAATAAAGACAGAACCGGACCTACCAGAAGCGAAAACCTTGTTTGCAGATGCATATAAAGGGACGTTAACAACGCTCTGGCTCGCGCCGAATGTCGGTATTGTTAAAATGCTGCAAGAATCCGAAAATAGCGACACCGTCAAAACGCTTGAATTAACAAACTATGAAATCAAATCCACTGAATCAGAAAGCGGTGAGGGTGATTAATCCCGTTTCTGAAGGGATGCTTTCGGGAACTTGAGAGTTTGACGAGAGCCAGAAAAGGAATCTCTTATGTTGAAAAAGATGCAGCCTATTCTTCTGCTTTTACTCATTTTCGGTTTAAGCACGATGTCAGTCGGAAATGAATGGGCAAACTACTACTTTCCAGATACAACCGGCAGCTACTGGACCTATGAGGACCAAGACGGGAACGAATTAACGCGCTACGCCATAGAACCTGAAGATATTGATGGCGAAACCTACCGCGCGTTCAGTTATGATCCGCCCTTGGAAGACTGGGCGGACTTTGAACATTACATTCACCCGTATTTTTATCAGGTCGGTGACGACTGGGTCGCGTATTTTGTCGGTGCTGAAATTGAAAACGGACTTAAAGCACACACAGCGCAAGAGATGGAAGAAGCACTTCCTATACTACGTGAACAGATGCTCGGCGGGACACCGACACCTGAGGGCGCAGCGATCTCCCTTGATTTGAGCTACGATATTGAGGTGGAGTCGGCGGATTACTTCTATCTACTACCGACACCTGCTACATACAATGAAGAATGGACTGCTCTGGAGCTAAATGTCGGCGTCACCCTTACGATGGATATACAAGGGGCACCTATGGAGATACCGGGCGGCGCACCGACTATCAAAACCCATAGCACTATCGTTGAGACTGGCGTGGTCACTGGCACAGAAACCGTCGAAACGTCTGCTGGCACGTTTGAGGACTGCTTGATCATTGAATATCAGACAGACGAAACTGTGCAAGTGACTGTGTCTGTACCCGGTGTCGAACCACAAGCACCTGAAGAACGAGAAGCCACCACAGTTACAACGATCTGGTTGGCGCCTAACATCGGTATCGTCAAATTCAGACACGAGCATCCAGAGGCTGACGAAGCAAAGGAGCAGCTCGGATTGGAACCCGACGGCGAAAGAACGCTTGAACTAACGAACTACGAAATCAAAGGTTCGCCTTCGGAGGCAGAATGAGCACCTTCCCTATCTATCGACCAAGACGCCTTCGGGCAAATGAAAACCTGCGGCGGCTTGTCCGAGAAACCGCACTTTCTGTCAACGACCTCATTTATCCGATGTTTGTTGTTCATGGACATAATACGGCAACCGAAATTTCTGCGATGCCCGGGTGCTACCAATACTCGGTTGACAGGCTCGTCACTGCCGCGAAGGAACTCGCTGCACTCGGTATTCCCGGCACAATTCTGTTCGGCATCCCAGCAGCAAAAGACCCGCTCGGTACTGAGGCTTATGCCGATGACGGTATCATTCAACTCGCAGTCCGAGCAATCAAAGATGCCGTGCCTGATCTGCTTGTGATGACAGATGTCTGTCTCTGTGAATACACTGACCACGGGCATTGTGGTGTTATTGAAGATAGCGAAGTACAAAACGACCCGACGCTGGAACTCCTCGTTAAAGAGAGCCTTTCACACGCTCGCGCCGGTGCCGATGTCATTGCCCCTTCAGATATGATGGACGGTCGCGTCGGCGCAATTCGAGATGCATTGGACGAAAACGGGTATGAGAATATACCCATTATGGCGTATGCCGCCAAATATGCCTCGGCATTTTACGGCCCCTTTCGCGAAGCTGCGGAATCCGCACCGCAATTTGGGGACCGCCGCTCCTATCAGATGGACCCGGCGAATACAGAGGAGGCACTACGCGAAGTCGCATTGGATATTCAGGAAGGTGCCGACATTCTCATGGTGAAACCCGCGCTCTCTTATCTGGATGTTATCCATCGGGTCAAAACAGAATTTCAGGTGCCTGTCGCTGCCTATAACGTCAGTGGAGAATATGCGATGGTTAAAGCAGCAGCGCAGAACGGTTGGATCGATGAAGAGCGGGTCGCATTGGAACTTTTAACAAGCATCAAGCGCGCAGGCGCGGATATGATTTTAACGTACTTCGCAAAATTAGTTGCCAGTCACCAGTGACCAGTTAAGAGGTATTAGATTCACCTAACATCTCTTTATAGGAAGTTAACAGTTTGCTTCGCAGTGAGAATACGATTTTCTCTCACTGCGAGGCATGAAAAATCTTTCAGTTTTCAGTTAAGAAGACTTAAGTTAATCAGATGTCTCTTTAACTGATAACTGGAAACTGGAAACTATAACACGGAGGAAATAGTTTGGAGAGCAATAAATCCTTAGCCGCATGGCAAAAATCACAACAATTTATCCCCGGCGGGGTCAACAGTCCCGTCCGAAATTTCAGCAAAGTCCACGGACATCCGCGCTTCATCGCACGCGGCGACGGCTCAAAAATATACGATGTTGATGAAAACGAATATATTGATTATGTCGCCTCATGGGGTCCCTTGGTTTTAGGGCATGCGCATCCGGACATTGTGGAGGCTATCAGTGCAGCAGCCTTGAACGGCACAAGTTTTGGGGCACCAACGCTATTAGAAACAGAACTCGCCGAAACTATCGTCAGTGCTGTTCCTTCCATTGAAAAGGTGCGCCTCGTCAATTCCGGCACCGAAGCCACAATGAGCGCAATTCGCGTCGCACGTGGGTATACCGGTCGCGATAAAATCCTCAAAATTGATGGATGCTACCATGGTCACGTGGACTACCTATTGGCAAAAGCCGGTTCTGGGGTTGCAACGTTTGGACTTTCTGATAGCGGCGGTGTCCCCGAAGATTTCGCACGCAATACACTCACTGTTCCCTTTAACAACCCCGATGCAGTCCGTGAAGCGATAGAAGCCAATCCTGACGAAATCGCCTGTCTCATTCTCGAACCGATTATGGGCAATATGGGTATCATCCCACCCCGTGACGGGTACCTCAATGAACTCCGTGAAATTACCGAAGCACACGGTATCGTACTCATCTTCGACGAAGTTATCACCGGCTTTCGGGTGGCGTATGGCGGTGCCCAGACCTACTATAACGTCACACCCGACATGACCTGTTTAGGGAAAATTATCGGTGGCGGTTTACCCGTTGGGGCGTACGGCGGAAAACGGGAGATCATGCAGTGTGTCGCTCCAGAAGGCGAGGTCTATCAGGCAGGAACGTTGTCCGGTAACCCTTTAGCCGTTACAGCAGGGATCACAACGCTTAAAAGGCTTGCTGAACCGGGCGTTTATGAACAACTCGAAACCCGAGCTGCAGCCCTCGCAGATGGACTCGCTGAAGCAACCGAAAAACACGGTGTTGATGCTTGGCACAGTCGCGTCGGTTCGATGCTGATGCTCTACTTCACGCCGGAAACCGTCACGGATGCCGATGGCGCACGTACAGCGGATACTGAACGCTTTGAGCACTACTTCTGGGGACTCGTCCAACGCGGGGTCTATGTCGCACCTTCCCAGTTCGAGGCAGGGTTCGTCTCTTTAGTCCATTCCGAAGACGATATCAACAAAACCGTTCAAGCCGCAACACAGGTATTGGCGAATCTCGTTTAGGAGTTATCGGTTATCAGTTATCAGTTATCAGTTAAAGAGTGCCTCGCAGTGAGAATTGTGGCAGGAACAGAAAAGGGAACTATTACAGGTTCTTAACCGATAACTGAAAGATTTTTCGCAGAAAAATCGTACTGAAAACTGACAACTATTAAAACTGATAACTATTACATTATGTCCAACTTTGATCAAATCGTTGAATTAATTGCCGACGATCTCGGTGCTATTGAGGTGAAACTCACGGAGCACACCGCCAGCGAGTATAGTTTCGTCGATATGGCAGTCCAGCATGTCGTGGAGGGTGGTGGCAAACGGCTCCGTCCGATCCTTGTTGTGCTTTCTGCCAAGGTCTGCGGGTACGCAGGTGATGATGCACACACACTTGCTGCTGTCGTTGAACTCATTCATGTCGCATCGCTGGTTCATGACGATGTGCTTGATGAGGCCGCGATCCGGCGTGGACGTGAGACGTTACAGACGAAATGGGGCAATAAAGTCGCTGTCCTTGTCGGAGATTATCTCCATGCGCGTGTCCTCTCTATGCTTGTAGCCCGCCGTGCTGATGATCCAGCCATGGCGGTTCTCGCCGATACCACGCAGGCAATGTGCGAAGGTGAAGTTATCCATGCGTATAAGAGCGGTGATTTTGACATCTCCGAAGCCGAGTACCTCAAAATCATCAGTTTCAAGACCGGTAAATTGATCGCCGCGTCCTGCACTCTCGGCGCACACCTCGGAAACCTAACAGACGCACAGCAGGTTGAGGCACTCACAACCTACGGACAGCATATTGGGACGGCTTTCCAAATTGTCGATGACGTGCTTGATTTCACAGAGGATGCTGATAAATTAGGAAAAAACACATTCGGTGACCTCCGTGAAGGAAAACTCACCTTCCCCATCATTTATGCACGAACTGTTTGTAATGATGATGAAAAGCAGATGTTGGAAAAAGTCCTGAATCCTAACACTGACGAAGCCGAGGCGATCGCCTTTGTTGAAGCCTTGTTCCAACGATATGGTGTTGAGACGCACTGTTTGAAGGTTGCCCAAGACTATGCCGACCGTGCTAAAGCAGCATTGACAGGCTTACCAGAGACTCCTGCCCGCGTCGCACTCGAACAACTTGCAGACTACGTCGTTTCACGCGAATCATAAAAAAGGGACGGAGATTTTACCGTATAAGGAATATGGAAAACAGAATTGATGCCTGAGTTATAAGGAGATAGATAGTGCCCAAAGTAATCCAACACAGTTTAATTTTTCTTACCATATTTATACTCACTTCTGCCGCTATGGGAGATGCTTTTGATCAGACTGTTGATCGGATTAAAATCCTTGAAGTTGAACTTGAGCAGAACCAAATTGACATTGACGAAAAGGTGACTTTTATTGAAGGAGAACTTAGAACCTTCCGGACGAATCACCCTCTCAATGCCCCGAAGGGAGAGTTTGAATCTGATGCAGACTATGCAGCGCGCCTGAACCGATTGGCTGCAGCAGTCGCGCAACGTCGCGCAGAACTTGAAGAAGAAAACCTTTCGTCCGTCCGGGCAGATCGCCTTGAGATGCAAACCGAAATCTCACGTTTGCATAGAAGGTCCTTTTTCACTAACGACGTTACCGCAACCCTTGGTTCTTATAATGCTAACGAGGAATACTTTCCGATCACATTTGTGGCAAACAACGAAAGTGTTGATGCAAGATTGTATATTAGCAGACAAAATGATGCTCCAAATCTCAAAAGTAATTGGGATAAGGTCGTCAAAACAGCTTACATCTCGATTGATCCAGGTTACCGTCGGGCTTTGGCACAGGTAAAACTTGAGTACCCACCGCTTTGGGAAGAGGCATATACATGGACATTTCATGAAGTATACCCTCTTGATAATAATCATTCTGCCGTTGCTTTTAGTGCTGATGGAAAATACATCGCTACGGGAGGTACTCGAGTTCACACAATTTGGGAAACGAGCAGCGGTAAAGAACTTCGTCAGAAAGGACATAATGGCCGAGTCCATGCTGTCACCTTCAGTCCGGATGGACAGTACCTCGCAACAGGAGATAGTCTTAGATTAAAGTTATGGCAGGTGAAAAATGGTGAACAGATTTGGGAAAAAACCAAAACTTATAGAATCTGGACTGGAGCCACCTCCCACGCTGATTTCCATGCGGTTGACTTCAGTCCAGATGGCAATACCTTAGCAGCAGCAAATGATCGTAGTACTTTCGTAGCGGATGTAAATGGAGGCGGGAATTTTTGGGACAGAACTCGATCTTATAGAATCTATACTGGATCCACTCGTTACGCTCGTTTCTATGCGGTTGACTTCAGTCCAGATGGGCAATATCTCGCAACGGGCGATTCTTTTTCTGACGCGGTTATCTGGGATCCGAACAACGATAGACTGATTCAGCGGATAGAACATAGGGCCACTGTCTGGGCAGTCGCTTTCAGTCGGGATGGGCAGTATCTCGTAACAGGAGATAATGCGGGCTATGTGTCAATCTGTGAGGTGAGTAGTGGGGTAAAAGTTCAAGAGATAAAACATGATGGAGGTTGGGTTGGTGCTGTTGTCTTTAGTCCTGATGGATTTTATTTCGCTGTTGGAGATCAAAACGGGTTAATTACGATCTACCAAATGCCACAAGGAGAAATTAATATAGATTCAGAAATCACTAAAGTGAGAACTATCAAAACGAGTCAAGGCGTATCTGACTTGGCGTGGCATCCGTCCGGAAATTTCATCTCAGATGGCAGGAAAGTTTACAGAACGTTCCTACCATCCGAGGTCGTTAACTTAATACCCACAGTGCTCCTTTCTTCCGAAATTGATCCGGTAAAAACCGGCACGCAATTCACACTTGATTTCACAGTCAAAGATGTAACCGATTTAGCCGGTTGGCAAACGGATGTTATGTTCAATTCTGACGTGCTTTCAATCGTTGAAACCAAAGAAGATGATTTTCTTAAAACAGGGGGCAGAACCACCTTTTTTCACGAAGGTAACATTGATAATACAACCGGCAAGGTTACTGGTTTAAGTGGGGCAATTCTCGGCGGTAGTGTCAGTGGAGAAGGGACACTGTTTTCAATTACCTTTGAAGCGAAGGCAGCCGGAGATGGGCAATTACAACTGCTCAATACACAACTTAGCACTTTATCTACGGAAAACATACCCCACGAACTTGTTATCCACCCTATCATCATTGAAGACCGTCCGCTCTTTGAGGATGTTAATAAGGACAAGGTTGTGAATATCCAAGACTTGGTGTTAGTGGCATCGAATTTTGGCAAAACGGGTCCGAACGATGCAGACGTGAACGAAGATGGCGTTGTGAACGTCCAAGACTTGGTAATGGTTGCTGCTGCACTCGGTACCACAGCCGCTGCACCTTCTCTGTATGTTCAATCATCTGAAATGCTCACAGCGGCAGATATCAGACAATGGCTTACGCAAGCACAGCAGCTAAATCTGACAGATGTAACATCACAGCGGGGCATTCTCTTTTTGGAACAACTCTTGGCAACACTGACTCCGAAGGAAACGGCACTGTTGCCCAACTACCCGAATCCATTCAATCCGGAGACGTGGATACCGTATCAGTTAGCAGAATCTGCTGATGTCAAAATCTCGATTTACGCTGCCGATGGCAAGTTGGTTCGCACATTGGATTTGGGACGTAAACCTGTTGGTATTTACCATCACCGTAACCGCGCGGTATATTGGGATGGGAAAAATGAATTCGGGGAACCAATAGCGAGTGGCGTTTACTTCTACACCTTGACTGCAGGCGAATTCACCGCGACACGCAAAATGCTGATAAGAAAGTAAAGTCTTCTTCTATCAAGGCACATTGATTGAGGATATTAGAAAACGTTGCCTTTAAATTGCATCGGATATGTGCTTTATTAGAACTTACACAAATCTAACGGATAGCACGGAATTTTTCTATTTTTAACCCCCTAAATCCCCCTTATCAGGGGGACTTTAAGAGAAAATGCGTAAGTCCCATCTATTTTAACTGTTAACCGACGACTGACAACCATTAAAAAATGTTTTATCCTGCACACATAAACCTTCAAGACCGGGAATGCCTCGTTGTCGGTGGCGGGACCGTTGCTGAGCGGAAAGTCGTCGCTATGCTTATCAGTGGTGGCGATGTTACTGTGATTAGTCCTGATGCAACCGAATTGCTGACCTACCTTGCACAGATCGGCACGATTCGCTGGCACAAACGGCAACTGAAGGCAGGGGACACGCGCGGCTATTTCCTCGTTTGTGCTGCCACCGATTTCACTGCTATTAACAGTGCTGTCTTCACAGAAGCGCACGAAAAAAACAAGATTCGCTTGGTCAATGTCGTTGATGTTATCCCACAATGCACCTTCGCCGCCGCTTCTGTTGTAACGGATGGCCAGTTAATGCTCAGCATCTCCACGAGTGGTAAAAGCCCCGCGACGAGTCGCCGCATCCGTGAACATTTTGAAGAGCTCCTGCCTGCTTCTTCATTATACACACTCGGATATGAAGATGGAAAACCGGTGCCGATTGAGAATCAAGGGCTGCCTTATCCTGTCTATCTGCTACTGGAAAATCGCACGTGTGTTGTCTTGTGTGAGCAGGAAACGCCGGAGGTTGAACGCCGTATCTCCCTGCTAAACCGATGTGGTGCCTCTGTTGTCTCTCTGACACCGGACGAAATGAAACCGCAGCACCTTGAAGATGCGTTCCTTGTGATCGCAGACAAGTTTTCAGAGGTAGACGTATCTTGTGAGAGTGAAACTGCATCCATTCGGGAATATCTTGATGAACCGAGTGCTGGTACCCACTTCACCCCTGATCTCGTGATAGATGACAATCTGATAATTAGTGTATCGACTCGAAACGGCAAACACATTGACAGAGCGAGACGGCTTCATAAGAGACTCGCGAACCAGTTTGAAAACAATGGCTACGGTGCATTTATTGAATTCCTTGGGACGCGACGTTCTGAGATTCTCAAGGCTTTTCCAACGCCTAAAAAACGCGCCGACTTCTTTGAAACGCTTATCAACAACGTTGAAGATTCGGTATCGGGGTTACAAACCCCTCCTACAACATGCTGTCTCGGTCTCACAAACCTTGGGTGTTCTGCTGAATGCCTTTTCAACTGGGTTCGGCACGGTAGATTGGAACGCGCCAACGCCTTTACCTCTAAACGACTTGACAAAGCGAACGAGGGTTGATAAAATTGCACGAAAACGAAAAAGCGCGCTTTTTTCAAACTTGCAAAACAGTTGCGAACGGCTTTGCCACCGCACGCGGATGAGGAACATTTCTGTTCTTATAGGCGAAGGAAGAAAATTATGAATACGCTAAGCGATTTTGAATTGAAGCAAAGAAAATACATGCCTGTCTTCCCAAAAGCGGTCGGAAAACCTACCACTTATATTGAAGGCTACCCTTCCGAGGACGAAAACCCTATGCCAGCAGGCGAATTTCACGGGATGCAGATGCAGAGTTTATTTGACCAGTTCTTACGATATTTTCACACGCACCCGCATATTCATGTCAGTATGGATAATTTTATCTACTACCGCGAAGGCGATATCAGAAAGGTCGTGGGGGCAGACGTTTATGTTGTCTTGGGTGCTGCGAAACTTCCCTTACGAAGAAGTTTTTATACCTGGGCAGAAGGTACCGTCCCTACAGCAGTTTTTGAGTTCCTTTCAGATGCAACAGCGTCTCAGGATCGGCATGAAAAAGTTGAGGTGTATCTACGAGATATAGGGGTTGCGGAGTATTTTATTCATCAACCCGATATGAATCGCCCCATAGAATTTCGGGGGTGGCGGCGAGATGCCTTGGGCGACATCGTTGAGATTGAAGAAGAGGCTGATGATGGTTTGTTCAGTGCGTCGTTAAACCTTTATTTTCGGTGGGAGCTTCATGAGGCGTGGGAGCTGCGGCTTTTGCGTCCGTATCTCCCCGATGGCACCGCTATTACAACTTCCATGGAGGAACATCACCTACGGGTGGCAGCAGAAGAACGGGTAGCAGGGGAAGCGGAACAGCGGCAAGCCGCGGAAAGACGCACCAGAGAAGAAGCAGAACAACGGCAAGCGGCAGAAAGACGCGCCAGAGAAGAATCCGAAAGACGACAGGCAATAGAAGTCGAGTTAGAACGTCTCCAGGCACAACTCGCCAATAGCGAAAATGAAAGCGAATGAACAACACTAACGGAGAGGCATATCCGACTGCTATGTTGCTTCGCAGTGAGAATAGTCTCTCGAAAAACACGGCGTATGATCAATTTTCTTTTTCTCGTTACCCTTCTCATATACTTAGCCGCAAGCATTTTTCAGACGCTCTCGTTGGCTATCAGTAACCGGAGCGAAGCGGCTATCATCCGTCCAACGATTGAGCGAATCGCTTTTTGGGGAACCAGTATCGGTTTCGCTTTTCTGAGCCTCTTTATTGCCTTATGGTGGTTAACGCAAGGGCATTTTCCGATGACGCACTGGACCGACTCCACTGCTTTCTTCGCTTGGGCAATCACACTGATCTATCTCATCATCGTGCGTCTGACGCATCTCCGCACACTCGGCAGTTTTGTGATGCCTGTCGCCTTTATTGCCATCCTGATCTCATATAGTTTCGCGACACACACTGCTGCGCTCCCGGAACCGCTACAGAACTATTGGCTTTTGGCGCACACCTCCCTCATTTTTCTTGGCTACGCCGCGTTCATTGCTGCATTTGGATTTGGATTGATGTATTTGATAGCCGAGCGGAAAATCCGTAAAAAAACGGACACACTTCTTGACAATCTCCTCCCTTCTCTCGGTGTTTCTGATGAACTTGGGTACCGTTGCACAATTCTCGGCGTGATTCTGCTCACGATGGGGGTTATTGTTGGGAGTCTCTGGACCCAGTATATCCGAGATGTCCCGTGGAGATGGCTTGATGCGAAAGTAATTTCCACCCTCATGACATGGTTTATCTATGTGCTCCAGATCGGTCTTCGTCAATTCTGGGGGTGGCACGGACGACGGGCGGCTTATGCCGCTATCATCGGTTTTGTTGCTGTCCTTTGTACTTACGTCGGCGTTGATCTCTTTTTAGACAGCATGCATACGTATCGGTAGTTTTCTTACGTAGCAGCCGTTTTGAATCGCGACTGCGCAACTTCCAAATTTGACACAATAGCCGATATGTGATATAATTTACGAAACGTATAAACAACATTTCAGTTTTTAGATCTTTTGGTTAGAGGAATGAACCAGATCGTCTCCATCGGAACGAGCCATCATGTCGCCCCGATTGAATTCAGGGAAAAACTGGCGTTTTCCGAAGCACAAATTATAGAATCTCTCCAGCACTTTCGTGAATCTGATCAGGTGCAAGAGGCAGTAATTCTCTCTACCTGTAATCGGGTAGAGATCTATGCTGTTGCGAACGCAGTACGAAACGCTGATACCGCTGCCAAAATTCTGGCTGAATTCCTTTCCCGCTATCACCAGATCGGAGTGGAATCACTTAAGAAATGGACGTATCTCCATCATAACTTGGAGACAATCCGGCATCTTTTCAGAGTAACCGCAAGTCTTGATTCTATGGTAGTCGGTGAGTCCCAAATATTGGGTCAAGTCAAAGAGGCTTACGATGCATCGCGGGAAGCGGGCGGTGCTGGGACAATTCTTAACCGTCTTTTTACTAAAGCCTTTAGCGTCGGTAAACGCATCCGTTCCGAAACGACTATCGCTGCCGGTGCCGTTTCTATTAGTTACGCCGCCGTTGAACTCGCCAAAAAGATTTTCAATACCCTTGAAGGCAAAACTGTTGCGATTGTCGGTGCGGGTGAAATGAGTGAACTTACCGCGAAGCATCTCGTTGCAAATGGTGTTTCTAACGTAATTGTTGCCAATCGCACTTATGAACGTGCTGTCAAAGTCGCCGAGAAATTTAAGGGTACACCTATCGCTTATGATAGCGATCTCGGTTTTCTCATTGATGCCGACATCGTCATTAGTTCTACCGATGCCCCCGATTATCTCATCAAACGCCGTCCGCTCGCTAACATCATGCGGAAACGCAGACACCGGTATATGTTTCTTATTGACATCGCTGTGCCACGCGATATAGAACCGGACGTGAGTAAGATTGATCACGCTTTCCTTTACAATATTGATGACCTTGAAGCCGTTGTCGCCTCCAATCTCAAGGATCGGCAACAAGAAGCGACCCGCGCCGAACAGATTGTCGCCGAAGAAGCAAAGCGGTTCTACGACCAATTGCAAGTCTTTCAGGTCAACCCCACTATTAAGGCACTCCATCAACAGTTTCGAGAGATCGCTGACACTGAATTGCAAGCCTGTTTCTATAAAGCAACACTCTCCGACGAGCAAGAGGAAGCCATCGCCTCTATGACGCAGGCAATTGTCAAAAAACTGCTCCACCACCCCATGCAAAATCTTCGCTATGCTGTCAACGATGGAGATGCCGATCACGGGCAGTACATCCAAGCCTTGCAAGAATTGTTTGCCTTGGATGTTAACGATGATAACTCAGATATGTAGGGTGAATTCCGTCAAGAGCAGCATAACTTCACGCCAGCCCCGTTTTTGACATCGGGAAAAAAGGACATTTGATGCACAACTCGCTTGTAATTGGCACCCGTGGTAGTCAACTCGCACTTTGGCAGGCACAATTCGTCAAAGATCAGTTGGAACGCCTTTTCTCCGATCTCGAAGTCAATCTCAAGATCATCAAAACTACCGGGGACACGATTCCAGACCGTTCATTAGTTGGACTCGGCAAAGGGGTCTTTACCAAAGAGATAGAAAACGCGCTCTTAGCAGGAGATATTGATCTTGCTGTGCATAGTTTGAAAGATCTCGCAACAGAATTACCCGAAGGGCTTTGCATCGCCGCTATTCCGACACGCGAGGACCCGCGCGATGTCCTCATCACCGCCTCTGGACTCCCTTTGGAAGACTTGCTCAATGGCGCGACAATTGGCACCACGAGTCCGCGTCGAAAAGCACAAATCCTCCATATACGTCCTGATTTACAGGTCGTTGATATCCGAGGCAATATAGATACGCGGTTGCGCAAACTTCACGAAACCGGGCTTGATGGGATTATCCTTGCCGCTGCCGGTATCAACCGTCTCCGTAAGCCGGAAGTTATCACACAATTTTTTGATGTGGAGCGGATGGTACCAGCCGTTGGGCAGGGAGCACTCGCGATTGAAGCACGTGAAGGCGATACTGCTCTTGAAACCCTACTTGAACCCCTGAACGATCAGAAGACGGTGGCAGAAGTTACCGCTGAAAGGTCCGTGTTGAAAAGCCTCGGTGGTGGATGCCAAGTACCGATTGGTGCGTACGCCAAACATGTTGATGGTGAGCTCTCGCTTATCGGTGTGGTCTGTCATCCAGAAGGTGCCCTACGTATTGTGAAGAACGCGAAAGCGGCACCAAACGCTGCCGAACATTTAGGCGAAGTTGTTGCTGAAAAGCTCCGGGAAGGTGGTGCAACTGGATTGCTGACGACGCAAGGGGCATTGAGATGAACGCGTCTCTGAATAAACTACTTACAGGTATCGTCTACATCGTAGGTGCCGGTCCTGGTGATAAAAATTTGATCACACTTAAAGGTGTCGAGTGCCTTCAGCGCGCCGATGTCGTCATCTATGATCTGTTGTTGAACGATGCGTTATTGGAACACTGTCCCACACACACCGAAAAAATCAAGGCACCCGACCCAAGAATCCGAGCGACACGCCAGACCGAACTCAATCAGTTACTTGTTAAACACGCAAAAGCCGGTAAAATTGTCGTCCGCCTCAAGGGTGGAGATCCGTATATCTTTGGGCGTGGCGGCGAAGAGGCGATGGCACTCACCAAAGCAGGCATTCCATTTGAAATAGTTCCCGGTATCACCTCTGCGATTGCCGCATCCGCTTATGCAGGTATTCCCGTCACGCACCGGGATTACGCATCATCGGTCGCGTTTGTGACCGGACATTCCGCCGCACTGCGATCAGATTCAAATATCAATTGGGAACAACTCGCCACTGCGGTAGACACGCTTGTCGTCTATATGGGGGTCGCGCACCTCCGCCAGATTGTGGAACGATTGGTAACACACGGTAGGCATCCGGCAACACCTGTTAGTTTAGTGCGTGTTGGCACAACACCGCAACAGCGAGTCGTCCAAGGCACCCTCGCCGATATTGTGTCAAAGGTGGCGGCAGTCCAACTCGAAAGTCCCGCTGTTATCGTTGTCGGGGAGGTGAACCGGCTACGCCAGCATCTCCGATGGTTTGATACTAAACCGCTTTTCGGGAAACGAATTCTTGTCACACGCGCCCGCGCACAAGCAAGTGAATTCGCTGACCGCTTGGAAGCGAACGGGGCAAAGGT
>JAPOZO010000081.1 GCA_026706025.1 Candidatus Poribacteria bacterium | reverse complement strand
CGAGAGTATACCTAAAATATCAGAAAATGTATACTTATTTATTGGGTTCACCATAGTTTCGGTTTTTGAACAGATTTTCCGGTTCCAACGAAGTGCGTTGTACCCAAGAAGCCCTGGCATCCAACAACGGTTCTTGGATGCCAGAACTGGTTCAGAAGGAGACCCGAATGGTTCTGACCTCCGTGCTTAACGCGAATTGTGCTTCGCTAACGATTTGGTAAACCGCGGACTCCCTGAACGCCCCAATCCATAGAAAGCACTTGGTCTACAGGCAAAGATTCACCTGCGGGTACTCGCTCTGTCCCATTTGTGTCGTAAATAGGACCGGCAAAGACTTCTAGTTCTCTTGCCGCGATTTTTGCTGACAGTTCACGAGCCCGTTGCTGTGCTTCACCACTGACAGCAGGTCCGAAGGGGGCTAATTCAGCATAGCCCTCTTTTAATCCACCACTAATATGACCGCTTTTCCAAGTTTTGTCAATGACCGATCTTGTAACATTCTCGTAGAGATTTGTCCAACCCCAAACAGACCCGGTTATCCATCCTTTTGGCGCAAAACTTGAGAGATCAGCATGTTGTGAAAGAGAGTAGATGCCAGCCCGTTCAGAAGCTTGGACTCCAGCAATTCCACTGTCGACCAAGATATAGACTAATCCGATGCCTTTACTGACAAGACCATTTACCGCTTCAGTTTCAGCAGCTGGATTGTACCAACTATTGGTGAAAATCGTGTCAACAGTGATATCCTTGTTGACACTCTGCGCTCCTAATGCAAAGGCATTAATTATCCAAAGCACTGGCGGAATCGGATGCGATGTTACAAAGCCGAATTGGGTATTTTCCTTTGATGTCATGGCGGCGGCAACACCGGCGACATACGCTACCTCCCACATGTTAGAACCATAGGTTCCAAGATTTGTGGCCTGTTTACCGCCCAAACAGTGCATAAATGTCACGCTCGGATTCTTCTCTGCCACTCGTAAAGCTGACTCAAGGTAACCGTAGGAAGTTGCGTAGATGAGCTCCGCCCCTTCGTCGATCATACGCTGCATGATTCGCTCTGCTTCTGCAGTCTCGGGGATGTTCTCAGCAACCACGGTGTGAACCTTATGTCGGAGTCTCGCTTCCATAGCAAGCCTCCCTTGGTTGTGCTGGTAATTAAAGCCCCAATCTGACGTTGGTCCCACCAGAACAAATCCAACTTGGAGTTTGTCTGATTCTTTGTCAAATCCAAAACTTGGAGCACTGGGACCTGGGACAGGCTCAGGGGTTGGTTTCAACGTCCATACAAGGACACCGGCAATCGCTGCAACGATAATGATTACCAGTATGTTGGTTAGGATACGCGATCCGGATCGATCGCTTGATGGTGTTGTTTGAGCCACAATAAAAACCTCCCTTGGAAATTACAAATATGTACGAGAGTTTCGCACATTTAGATTTTGGCCGATTGGTATTAATGAAGGGAACGTCAATCGCCCTGGTAGTGTTCTTGCGTTAATCACCAAATTTTGGACAATTCGTTTGTGTTTGTAGCGTTTTCAAGTGACTCGATATTTTTCTACGAGTTCCATATCCAGAGCAAACCCTGAGAAAAATATAACAAGCTCTGCTACAGATGCACAGACTAACAATCTATGCTACGGAAGAGGGTATCCAAGCGGCCCCTTGGTCTCTTTTAAAATTGTCCAAACTTTAGTTTAATCACTGGAGCATATTAAATTCCTTAGCAAGTGCAGCTGGCATGCCTCGTCTTTTATCAATAAACGTTACAAAGGTTAAAGCCAGTACCGCAAAAATATAAGGCAAAGCTGCCAAAATATAAGGCGAGATTGTAATCCCTGAAGCCTGTAGATTGAGGTGCAGCACAATTAACATACCAAAGAGATACGTCGTCAATAGCACACGTAAAGGATGCCATCCGGCAACAATCACTAAACCTATGGCAATCAGACCTTGGCCAGCAGTCATCCTTTCAGCCCATAGTTGTGTATAGGCTAAGGAAAGGTGTGCACCGCCTATCCCCGCGAGAAAACCACCTAGGATAACTGCAAGGGTTCGGCTTCGTTGAACGGGGACACCCTGAGCATAGGCTGCGTTGGGTTCTTCACCGACTGCCCGAACCTGTAGACCAAAACGAGTCTTGTAAAGTAGGAACCACACCGCAGCAGCAACAAATACTGTCAGATACACAAGGATATCATGCTGAAAGAGCACCTTGCCTAAAACAGGTAGATCTTTAAGGAATGGGATACCCCAGTTGTCTATTCCGGAAAAACGGACACCCACATAGGGACGACCGAGGAAGCCGGAGAGCCCCGTTCCCACGATGGACAGTCCGATACCGCTGACAAGCTGATTTCCATTGAGATAGATCGTTATGAAAGCGTGAACTGCTGCGAGTGTAGATGCTGCGAGTCCGGCGGCAAGTAAGGCGAGTGCCGGAATCCCGGTTTTCACTTGTACCACTACACCGACCATTGCCCCCATCAGCATCATTCCTTCAACCCCAAGGTTCATTACCCCGGATCGCTCTGAAAGCGTTTCCCCAATCGCAGCAAAAGCGATTGGTGTGCCGCTACGAATAGCACCAGCGAGTACTGCCAACAATAAGCCGCCCCATGCGATCTGATCGTTCATCTCGCCTCCTCTGCAAACGTTCTTTTGGTTCGCCAGAAAGACTCACCGACAAGAAAGGTCAGGAAAGCTAAACCTACAAAGATGTCCACTGTTGATGACGGAAGACCAGCAGTGAGTTGCAACGCATCAGCTCCTGAATAGAGCCCTCCTACAAAGAAAGCCACCGGTATGATAACTATAGGGTTATTTCTTGCCAACCACGCCACCAGAAACCCTGTATAACCATAGCCAGGGGAAATTCCAGGACGTAGGCGATTTTGAACGACAGACACTTCACCGAGTCCCGCGAGTGCTGCCATCGCTCCGCCAACTGCCATGAGTACTACGATATATTTCGCTGCATTAATGTGCGCGTATCTTGCTGTTCTTGGATTTGCTTCAATCAAACGGATGGATCTCCCCCAAGTGGTATATTGCCAAATAAAATAAACGATACCCACTGCAACGAAGCCTAGCAAAATACCGAGATGGATGTTTGATTTACCAAAGGTTGGGAGTACTGCCCACTCGGGGAAAGGTGCAGAATAGGGCCAGCCAAAGGCATTGGGATCTTTCCACGGCCCGTGAACCAAGTGTTCAACAAAAAAGATTGCTACGTAGTTTAGCATCAGGCTAACCAGAATTTCATTGACTTGAAAACGGGCCCGCAGGAGTCCGGGAATCATCCCCCACAACGCTCCTCCAACCATTGCGGCTATTATAATGAAAGGAATCATCATAACATGCGGCAACCATGGGGCATAAAGGACTAAAGCAGTAGCCGCGATGGCACCGCAATGGAGTTGACCTTCACCACCAATATTATAAAGTCCCGCTCTTGTTGGAATAGCGACTGCTAAAGCACACAAGAAAATCGGTGTCATTCGTGTAATTGCTTCTGTAAGTCCGAGGGGATTACCGAAGCCGCTTACGATAACTGCCCAGAAGATAGAAACAGGATTCTTGCCTACTGCACGAAGTAGGATGGCCATCAACAACGGAGCTACCAGCAACGAAACTATCGTAAAAACCCGCTGCCTATCCCAACGATTTATCCAGCCACTCGGTTGCATTCTGAAACTCCATGATAGGTTTTGGTTGTCCTGGCAAGGCCCCTTGTTTAGAGAACGTGTCTATTCCGCTCATTGCAAGACCAATTGAATTTCGGACATCAAGGGCAGCGTTAAAGGTCCCCACGATATGTCCCTCAAATAGCACAGCAATTCTATCGCATAAGACAAGTAGTTCATCCAAATCTTCTGATACGAGAAGGACAGCGGCACCTGCGTCTGCTTGCTGTGTTATCTCTCGATGCACAAAATCTACAGTCGCAACGTCTAGGCCCGCGGTGGGATTTACTGCGATAATAAGATTGGGGTGATTCGCCAACTCGCGAGCGAGCAATATTTTTTGAATGTTGCCGCCAGAAAGCGTCGAAGTTTTGACGTTAGGATCAGATGGTTGGATGCCGAATTTTTCAATCTTTTTTTTCGCTTCGGATTCTAATCGAGGCTTGTTCATTAGTGGCCCGAATGAGAAACCGTCCTGTCGAAAATCACGCATGTTCAGATTTTCTTCAACAGTAAGGGGCAGCGCGACTCCAACGCCTCGACGATCCCCTGGTATAAATCCAATTCGGTGGTCTTGGGTTGGCGGTAAATGGAGATCCCCATCAAATTGAGTTGTTCCTGTTAAAGCGGCAACCAGTTCGTCTTGTCCATTGCTGCTAATTCCAGCAACACCTAGAATTTCACCAGCTTGGATTTTGAAGGAGGCATCAGTCAGCCCGGCTGGACAAGATATTGGGGCAACCGTAAGGTTCCGAACCTCTAAGGCGAGCTCGCTTTCGTACCTATCATTCTTCTTTCGACGATCAGGCACACCTATTTCAAAGGGACGACCGACCATAAGTTCCGCCAAATCTGCTTCGCTTAGTTCGGCTGCTTCTTGTGTCGCGACAACTTGGCCACGCCGCAGAACGGTGACTCTGTCAGCGATTGCTTTCACATGGTCAATTTTGTGAGTGACAAGGAATATAGTGTGTCCAGACTCGGCAAACTCTTGCAGATGTACAAAGAGACGTTCAGCTTCTTTTGGGGCGAGAATAGAGGTCGGTTCATCTAAGACTAGGACCTTTGCACCTTCCAATAGCAATCGGAAAATCTCAACGCGCTGCCGCTCACCCATAGAAAGTTGTGAAACATTCACATCTGGGCGAATATCAAAACCTAAATGATCTGCTGAATCCATAAGATGCTGGTTCCACTGTTTTGACTTCAAAACCCAAGGTGTACTGGAGGAACCTAAGGCAAGGTTTTCACCAACAGTCAACGCCGGAATCAACGAAAAGTGTTGATGTACCATACCGATGCCAGCTAATTTAGCATCCTTAGGACTATGAAATACCATTTCTTGACCATCAATTTCAATCCGTCCGGTATTTGGAGTGTGGAAACCAGCGAGTATTTTCATCAAAGTAGTCTTCCCTGCCCCATTCTCACCCAGAATAGCATGAATTTCACCCGCCTTTGCTTCACAAGTGATTCCCTGATTGGCGATGACTCCGCCGGGAAATTGCTTGGTTATGTTTAGAAGACGAACGCTCATTTCACTAATGGAGATAACCGTTTTCTTAACATGTGGTAATTCCTTACCGTTAAACTCCATTACATGGGATTCACGTGGCGTTTCTTTTATAATTGTTTGCGGTTTAACACGGTTCATTTACTTTACTCCAACCAGCATTTTCCAGCAATTCATCAAAATCTCAAGCACATCTATATTTTAATTTTTACACTGTCCATATTGTAGCAAAAAACATGCCATAACCAAAAGCAATTGTGCTGCATATATGTAACAAGTAGAATCTTTTTATTAAGTCTGATGCAATAAGTCTGTTGTCACATAATGTTTTGAGGAGTCTACCACATGAAAATATAGAAATAATTAGGCGAAAATCGCATAAGCAACAAATATCAAGACGAAAACAGATATGTTATTTATGGTGTCTAATTTGATACCACAGATAACAAATTGGGAAATATGGGAGGATAGCAATAGGTAGGTAGGAAAATTTTGGCGCAAATATAGGGGCGATGAAGCGCCCTACTACGAACGCTTGTCTGTTATGACATAGGTATATAGGTTATCATCAGCTTTGCTATATATGAGTGGCTAAGATGCTCGCTCGACCTGTTCCATCAGTTGTACCAATTTTTGCGGGTCTTTGACCCCTTTCGAGGCTTCAACACCGGAACAGAGATCTATACCGTGCGGACGGATCGTCTCAATCGCGGTCTTGACGTTCTCTGGACGAATCCCACCTGCAAAGAAGACCGGTAACGGACTTTCCGCGATGAGTTCAGCGGCGATATTCCAATCACAAGTTTTGCCGGTACCACCATATCTCGGTTTCTCCAGACTCATGTCAACACTATCAAATAAAAGGAAGTCAGCACCGGCATCCCTATAGGCTTGCATCTCAGCACGGACAGCAGGCATATCCACATTCTCAGGACTCCCTGCAGGTAGATAAACCGACTTCCAGAGTTGACATGCCACAGTATTTTTAAGTGCTTCAACCTGTTGTGGCGACTCTTGCCCAAGAAGTTGAACGGCGAACGGGTGAACCTGCGACACCACCGCTTGGATGTCGGATGTCGTACGATTGTATAGTAAAAGAACGGTTGGGATAGGGCTCTCGCTTGCGATTTCGACGGCTTCGGCAGTGGCGCGTGTCCGTTCAGATACGGCAACATCAACTAACACACCGGCATAATCCGCGCCCGCGTCAGCGGCAAGTCGAGCATCATGGATAGAGGTTATGCCACAGATTTTGACACTGCAGCGGGATTCCTTAGACATTTTTTAATTTTACCTTGCGGTTAAGCGGAGTGGACTGGAACTTTGACGTTCTTTTCTCAAACTCGCTCTCCATTTCATTACGAGCTACGCGCTTTGGACATCTTTTAATTATTCCTTGCGTAGGATAGGATCGGGATTACAAATCCCTCCTACAAATACATGTTCTTACTCTTCAAAGATGGTTTGTCGGTCAGCATCCGAATAGCAGATGATCATCGTCACAGGTTGCCAACCGGTGTTGACAGCATTATGTTTGACATTGCGCGGAATACGCAACATCATGCCAGGTCTGAGCGGAATAACTTCATCTCCGAGCTTGTGGTCGCACTCACCGGAGAGTACATAGATGAGTTCCTCACAGTTCGGATGGTAGTGGGTAGGATTCCCTTCGCCAGCGTTAATGTAGACGACTCCGAAAGTCATCTCGGCTTCTGGGTCAATTTGGTCATTGCAGAGCCATTTAATCGCTCCCCAAGGGAATTCGAGGGCACCTGCCTCGTTGCTATTAGTTAAGGTTATTTCCATAACGACTTCCTTTCTATCTCCCGAATTTAATCATACCTCGAAACAAGCTAAACATTGCGTTGCATAATCCTGCAATCCTACCGTCGGTTCTTCTTGAAGATAGCCGACAGGTGCACAAATAGCTCGCAGATTGCGAATTTGCATATCAAGTGCCTGATGCGTATGCCCGAAGAGGACATGCGTGACCCGCGGTTCTTCCAAACAGAGCATCCCCAAGTGTTGACTTCCCATGAATGCGCGAAAGAAATCCCACGGCAATTCGCCACGGTACTGGATACACTCTTGGAACGGAACATGGTGTGTAACAACAATAATCCGTGACACATCGCCTCGAACGGCGGTAATCTGCGCCTTCAGTTCTGCCTCAAAACGTCGAGCAACAACACAATCCGTCCCTGACCACTTGGCATAGCGTTTATCGTTCCAGACTGCCCCCATCAATTCTTTCTCGGCATATTGGGCATCGGAGAAGTCATACCCGTCTGGTGCGAAACTATAATCGTACCAACCGATAGTCCCACAGAAACCGATCTGTTCATTGACAAAAGGTTCATCCATGAGCGGGTGAAACCCACACTCATAACAGAGTGTTGAAATAATCTCACATTTCCGTTCGCTTGTGACATCAGGTGTCTCAATTGCCCAGATGTCATGGTTGCCGGGGACAAATAATTTCTTACACGCTAAATCTGCAAGTTGAAATGCGTTAAGTGTTTCAGAAAGTTGAACTAAATGGCGGGCAATATCGCCCGCAAGCACTAATACATCAAGTTGTGCCGCCTTCACCGCGTCAATAAGATGTGGAAGGATTGCTCTGTTCAAAGGCGTAACGTCTGTGTGCAAATCTGAAATGAGTCCAATTTTCATTAGCAGCTCACACGGTGTTATAAAACAGAACCATTCAGTTTTTGAATTTTCGTCAATTTTATCGGAGCAGTCGCGATTCGGAGATCGCTCCTACAAATTGAATTACATTGATTCCTGTGTTAAGTTTTTGAAGACCTCGTCCAAAAAGATGCGGATACCGCTGTCAGCATCACCTTGGTACTGCTGACGCTGGCGTTCCAGTGCCTGCATTGAAGGGGCATCGCCGATCTTAGCAATTGCATCAACAAGTGTGAGTTGGATCGCGGGTTCGCTGGTAGTTTCCAACGCCTTAATCAGACGGTCCCGTGCCTTAACGCCGCCGATACCGCCGAGTGCGGAAGCCGTAATGTCTTTCGTGCTGGTATCCTCACTTTCAAAAGCAGTAATGAGTGCATCAACAGCAGGTTCACCTATCTGTCTGAGTGCTACACCCGCTTGGAAACGGATGCCCGGAATTTCTGCCGAATTTTCGAGAACAGCCACGAGTGGATTAATCGCAGAAACAGGTTTAAGGATTCCGAGTATAGCGAGGCAAGCGCGCCGAATTTCCTGTTCGGGTTCCACCGTAATTTGGATGTATTCCTGAGCGAGTTCTGAGAGCTGTCCTTCGTTAATTTTCTGGTAGAGTGCCTCGGATCTGTGTCTGAACTGGGTTCCGAAAGGTGCTTTGAGGGTAGCAGTATTTTCGGCTCGGTCTACGGTAAGCAAGCCAAGGATCGCAGCAGATTCCATTTGCTGCGCCTGAAGACTATCGGCAGGGAGTTGGTTCACATTCGCGCGCTGAAATTGCTGAAAGAGATCGTTGAGAACACTCAATTCGACGAGACGTTGTAAGCTGCTAATTGAGGATTTTCTGAGAGAGAGCTCAGTGCTATTCCTAAAAATATCGACAAGTGGTTCAATAGCGCGGGTATCACCCAATTCACCAAGCGCGTTTACAGAGGCAATTTTCACACCTATTAATTCAGTGGTTCGGAAAGTAACTTGCTGTTTAGAGAGTTTACCAACCGTTTCCTTATAATCATTAAGGCTATAAATTTTTCGTTCATCAACAATTTTTTCGACAACGTCTCCGACCTGAATATCGGCGTTTGCAGCGGGAGTCCCGGGCTGAATTTGTTTGACGCGCAGGGTGCCATTTCCTTCAACACTTAATCCGACCTTATCTCCGCGTCTACGGAGGGCAATGCGGAGCGGCGGTTTATCTTTCAGATGAAGAATAAGGTTATTGTCTTCTTCCAATCCCTTTTTCAGTGCGCTGTTAAAGTCGCTGGTGCTTCGGATAGGATATTCGGCAATCACATAAGAGATCAGTTCGCCTCTCTCAAGTTGGGCTTGATGTGCAGGACCATTCGGGGTGGTTTCTAAAACAACGACCCCGCTTGTCGACCAACGGTCTTTGAGGTCGCTATCTAACTGCTGTAACTGCATTTGCAGACGTTCATCGTAATACTGATTTTCACAACCGAGTCCTACTATGAGTAGGAAAAGTGGCACGCTAAACATCAAGTATCGGGGTTTGTCGAACCTTGTTATTCTTTTTAGCATACAGGCTTCCTTCCAATTTAAAAGCATGTTTCGACTTGCAAGCTGCGACTCGCGATTCAATTAAGAGGAATAGCAACATCTCGACTGCTCTGTTCTTTCAAAGCATCTAAGAGCGGTTCCACAACTTTCTCGTCGCCGAGTACCGCCAATGCGCGGATCGCATCAACGCGCAGCGATGACCCTTTGTTTTCCACAATTTTGACTAACACAGGCACAGCAGTCCCACCGATTTTCCCAAGGGCTTCCACAGCGAGTTGTCGGACCTCAGGTTCTTCTCGGTCGCGTTTCCACTTAGCGGAACCGGATTCAATAAGTACAGCGAGTGCGGGGATAGCGTCTTCACTACCGACCTCCCCAAGTGCCTTGACAGCATTCAAGCGGGTCTCCGTGCGTCCGTGTTCCAGAAGTTTCACCAAAATAGGCACAATCGTGCTGGGGTCATCTTTGCCAAGATGCCCGAGGACCCAATGCGCATTGTGTCTATCGCGATTATCACTGGACTTAATCGCTTTTTGGAGCTGGCTGAGGAGCCGTTTCCTATCACCTTGCTTATAGACACGTTTTAGCGCGTCAAGCGCAGCGTTTTGGATATCCAGATCATCATCGCGCAGCGTCTCAAAAACAAGTCTCTCAAGGTATTTACCTTTTTCTTCTTCATAGGCAAGGAACATCTGTTTACCACGCTCAGCGATCGATGCCGTCTCCCAATCAGGTGTATTCGGCTCGTAAAACTCCTGAGAGTTATAAAGCCCGAGCAGATAATGTGCTTCAGCGTTATCCGTCGGTTGCTGCAGCGCGAGTTTAAATTCTCGGACAGCGCGTTCTTCTTTCCGCCGTTTATCCGACTTAATCAATTCTTTGCCCTTCGCGAGATTTTCGTTCTGCGTGCCGCATCCAACACTAAAAAGAACGAGTACAAAAGCGAACCAGATTCTTTTCATATTCAATTCCCCTACGCGGTTCAAACTTCGCTTAATTAGAAAGTTTGTAGAGACAACTGTCCCGCAATTCCCACTGAAGGTTTTTGCAAATTCTCCGGTTTGTAGGCACAATGTGCGGGTGAGTGCCTTCTAAAGCGAGTGTGTTTCACAAAGTGTGCCTACAACGAAGCGAGATGCTTAAGTTCTTCTAACATTCTTAAGTATCAAGCAGCTCTTGCTGCTCACCACCTGCGTCGACAGCTTCGTTTTCCTCTCCATTTTCGGCTGTTGCTTCTTCATCTTCACCATCATCTGCTTCCGGTGCCGAGTCAAGTGCCTTCTGAAGAACAACAAGGGGTTTTTCAGTGAAACCCCAATCCTTATACCTCTCTATAACAGATGTCTCGGAAGACGGAAGTTCAATTTCGAGCGTTTTCACACCATTTTCTGCTGCTGTGACCTCAGCAGCCGCTATGAGGTGGTCAGCTACCCCCAATGGACGGAAAGGCGCAGACACAGCAAGACCACCTACTTCTGCGACTTCAGGATCAACGGCATCTCGCGTTATGGAAATTTGTCCAATCGGGTACCCGCCGACCTCCGCAACAAGTCGGTGTGTTTGACTCTCCTCCGCCAAATCTGCATCCAATTCTTTCGTAACCTGCGTCTTGGTTTTTTCAGGGAAACAATATGAGTGTAAATGCGTTGCATCTTCTTTTTCAGCCGATCGCACTTTAAGGGCACCAGCCAGATTGAAGTCTTGATTTGCCATGTAACTCTCCTTTGTTTTTATCAGGCTGCCGATATCTCCAGACCCTGTATGGCAGGACATCTGCATATCCGGCATCTATATATGTTATCGAACCATCTTACTACAGATTATCTTATACTACAAGTATTTTCTTAGAGGCACTCAGTTACCAACTGTCGGTTGTTGAGGTTGGCAACCTCTCCAGCGAAACGGGGTGTGCAAGTTCTGTTTCCAACACACTACCATCTGAAAACAGACTTACAAAGAAGGCAATATCTCATCTTCCACTTCAGTATTATCCAGATCCTCACGGACTACAGACGGCGACGCATTGACATCAACAACGTCTGCTGCCCTCACTTCATCGAGATTTTCCTGCCCGATTCGCAATTGTCGCTCGGCATCAACAACATCTCTGTTAATTTTTCCGATGCATCGGTTGAGTTTATCAACGAGAGCCGTATGTCCAGCCATAGCACGGCGAATTTGACGGAGTTGATCAATAACGAGTCGGAAGGTTCGGACAAAGTCACCAGCATCCAAACGGGCATATTTTTCTAATCTATCAAATTCACAACCGCGACTCCACGCCAGCATCGCAGTACAAAGGCGAAGTTCCAGCATCGGTGTAACTTCTGTCACGTTATGCTTAACCTCTAAATACTGGATAAATGAAATTTCAGAATTGACAGCATAGAGTATCTCTAATAAACGTTCATTCTTGAGTGGCTTAAAGTAACCGTCCTTACGCGGTTCAGAGACGATCGCTACCATGAGGCAGTTAATTTCGTCTTCCGTAAGTTTTTCAAAAAAACCGCTAAACAGCAATTGGGTCAACTGGACTTCATACCCATAAATATGCGCGGCGGTGCTCCCACGTGGCAGAAGCGTCTGCGCTTCAGTATAGCCCAATTCTTCAAGGACTTTAAGACGTGCGGCTATTTGCTGCCTCGGATCATTTTCAATAAATGTGGATCTCTTTTTAAGTTTCTGAAGTCGCTCTTCCTCTTTGCGGATAATCTTATATCTGCTTGTGCATGTTTGCAAGTGCTGACATTCTTCACAAATGCTCTGATCGCCACCCGTCCGTAAACGATTTATCTCCCGGTGAACAACTTTTAATCTCCTTACGCGCTCCTTTTTTCGTTTCTTTCCCCTTGTCTGCGATTTGATTTGTGACATCTCTACATGCAAACGCTGGAGATTTTTCTCTCGCTTCCGCTTTTGCCGATAATGCTTCTGAATTTGTTCAGTCCCATCAATACCGTCGTGAATGCATTCGGGCTCCGGTAGTATTTGTAGTTTCTCAGTTTTATCCTCAATCTGCTTGTTGAGTTTCGTCACACGTACACGATTTTGGTGGTTGCTTAAACTCATCGTGTAAACATCGTAAATATCATCACCATATTTCTGATAAAGATTAAGAATACTGGAATAGGAGAGATTAAATTGGCTCTCAATCGGCTCGACCTTATCAGCGACAACGGCTTTAATCTCAGCTGTATCAGCGTAAGCAGGAACAATTTGGGAGTAGACGTAACCGATCGTGTCAATACCGCGTCTGCCTGCACGTCCTGACATTTGGTGATACTCACGCGCCTTGAGATAGCGAAAACCGATACCATCAAATTTTTCAAGGCTATCAAAAACAACAGAGCAAGCGGGCATATTAATACCAACAGCAAATGTCTCTGTAGTAAAGAGGAGTTGAATCAATCCAGAAGTAAATAGCCGTTCTACGACCTCTTTGAGCGTGGGTAACATCCCCGCATGATGATAGGCGATCCCGCAGCTGACCAACTTACGAAACTCTGCGACCTTTTTTTCTGCAGCGATGTCAAACTGAACGCAAAGTTCGTCAAATTGCTTTACAATCTCCGCTTTCTGCTTTTTATTAAGCAACGCTACCTGCGATCCGAATACCAATGCGGATGCGTTTTCCTCACACCCTTTTCGGCTAAAACAGAAATAGAGGCATGGCAGCTGCTTCTCTTGATGGAGATATGGAATAAGCCGTGTCTCCGTAAAATCAGTCGGAAGCGGCTTTATAGGTTTATCGTCAGGCAGATCGGGTCTTCGTTTACGCGTTTCGCGGTGCGCTCTGTTGCGAAGCGTAGTGATATGCTTTATACCACCAATACCGTAACCTTTAAAATAGAGGTGATGTTCCAAGGGGACAGGACGCTCTAATTCCTCCACGATCTCAATATCAATATCTCGGACGCTCTGCATCCACTCCGCGAAGGGCTTAATGTTCGGAATCGTGGCACTCAGGCAGACAAATTTAATATGTTGGGGTGCGAAGATGATGCTCTCTTCCCAAACAGTGCCACGCTCAATATCGTTAATATAGTGGATTTCGTCAAAAATGACGTAGGAGACATCCTGTAACCGTTCAATGTCATCAAAGATGGTATTTCGGAAAATTTCGGTCGTCATCAATAGGACTTGGGCATACGGATTTAGCACCACATCGCCTGTAACAATGCCAATTTTGTCGCCGTATTCAGCATAAAAGTCCCGATATTTTTGGTTGCTGAGGGCTTTGATCGGTGCGGTATAAATAACACGGCGGTTTTCTTGAAGGCACTTTTCGACAGCGTACTCTGCGATAACAGTTTTGCCAGCTCCTGTAGGAGCAGTGACAATAACCGAAGTATCCCGATTAATTGCCGCGATCGCTTCCTCCTGAAACCGATCCAATTCTAACCCTTTGTAGCGCATTCAGTCCTTCCTTGCATTCGAGAGCCTCTCCGTGTAATGTCCAAGCCGTTTGAGGCGTAATATTATAAGTAATTTTAATAGATACAGCGTTTTTTGTCAAGGGGAAATTGTTTTTATTTTGGGAGTCGGAAACCATCAGCAGTCAGCGATCAGACGGACAGTTATCGGTGAGAATAGTTGTCAGAGTATTAGTCGTCAGTTTCCATGAGTTGTCAGTGAGCATGGTTCTTTAGGTTTTGTCTTGACATCCTCTAACTGCCGTGTTATCATGATATAGGTAGATTCAGAGCATGTTCCATATTTAAAGTCGGAGGAAAATCATGCAAGACGGTAAACGGATACAAAAGCGACACATTTGGACCCAGCGCGCCGTTGGGATATTGGTATGCGCTGCCCTCTGCACTGTTATCGCCTCGGCACAAAAGAGTGAAAATAAAAATGAGCAGGCAAGAACTTGGGCGGACCTTGGCGTAACATCGACACATCAGACCCAACTTGAAGCGTTATGGGAGTTAAAACGTCAAAAAGAGATTCAGTCAGTCAAAGACTTGAAAACCTTAAACCGCTTCGCAAAAGATTCACTTGTTGAAGATGCGGAGATTCAAGACACTCTGGACGCATTTCGGGCGAAACGCAAAGAAGCACAGGAACAAATCGAGAAGATCGAGGAAGAATTGCTCCAGACATTGCCGACGCAAGCTCAACTCCATTTAACGCTTTTCGGCATCTTGGATAACGGTGTCCCACGCAGAATAACGAAGTCGCAAACCAGCAAGAAAACAGAGACAACGTCCGAGCAGGGAAAATAAAAAAGTGGAGGATACCAGACTTGAACTGGTGACCTCTTGCATGCCATGCAAGCGCTCTCCCAGCTGAGCTAATCCCCCACACTCAAGATGCTTTAATTATACTACACATTTCCGAGAAATGCAAGAAAAATTTGCCTTTTTTTAGAAAAATGACGAAAAACCCGAAAAGCGATCCATTTTTCTCCTTCGCGCACCTTGATAATGATGAAATACAGCTTGCGACAGGCGCGCTCCTTATCGCCCAAAGCGAGTATCCCGACCTCAACATTGAGACGTGCCTCCGCCAATTAGATAAAATGGCAGAGGCTGTTCGGGAACAGATCCAAGGCGCAACGCTGCCGGAGCAGCACATCGCTGAACTCAATCGCTACCTCTTTGAAGAAATAGGGTTCACAGGAAATATTGATAACTACTACGCTTTAGGAAATAATTTTCTTAATGTTGTGTTAAAAAAGAAGACAGGTATCCCGATTACGTTAGGCGTTGTCTACATTGAAGTCGGCAGGCGCGCCGGACTCCCGCTCGTTGGTGTAAATTTTCCAAGTCATTTTCTTGTTAAATATCAACGTGAACATTTAGATATTCTGCTTGACGTGTTTGAAAATGGGATGTTCATGGACGACGATAGACTCCATGCAAAACTCCAAGCGAACTTCGGTGAAGAGGTACTATTAGAACGGAATATGTTAGCGGAAACCACGGATAAGGAAATTTTAGCACGTATTTTGCGGAACCTGACACGTGCCTATACACTCCTTGAGCAGTATGACAAAGCCCTCACAGCGGCTGAGCGCATCACATGGCTGTCGCCCAAAGCTGCGGGTGATTACCGTACACTCGGTTACTTATATTACAAGAATCATGCGTATGGCGAGAGTATCACCGCTTTTGAGACATATCTTCAACTTGCGGGGAAAACACCGGACACCGCAGCGGTCGAGCAAAATATACAACATCTCCAAAAACTGCTTTCTCGTCTGAATTAAATTAAAAATTATTAGAGGAATTTATGAAGCAATGTCATAAGTTCTAAATTATTTAACTTCATTAAGGCTCTTTTTAGATATAATTGATGAAAATCTTAGGTATTGATACTTCAACGCCAATTGGCAGCGTCGCCTTAATAGACGGCGATAACTTAGCCGCTGAACATACACTCAATATCGTCCAAGCACACTCTTCCAGACTCATGCCTGCGATCGACACGGTCTTAAAGTGGAGCGACATTACAACAGACGACTTAGACGGATGCGCTGTCGGCATCGGGCCCGGATCGTTTACGGGCATCCGTATCGGCGTTGCGACGATTAAATCGCTCTGTTATGCCCTCGACAAACCGATCGTCGGTGTCTCAACATTGGAAGCGGTCGCGTACAACCTCCGATGGACAAACGGCATCATTTGCCCGCTTCTCGATGCTCGCCGGAGTGAAGTCTACGGTGCTATTTTTCAAGGCGGCACGGAATGGCAACGTCTCAGCGAGGATCTCTGCCTATCACTTGATGCTTTCCTTGATCGTCTTGATACACACACTTCTCCAGAGCACACTATTAACTTCGCTGGTGATGGATTGTTGACGTATGGAGACGCAGTCCGTGAAAGGCTCGGCAAGCGTGCCGACTTTGCTGATGCTATTTTCAATGTTCCACGCGGTGCAACGATCGCGCATCTCGGCAGGCAACGTTTACAAAACGACGATGTTGACGACTACTGGACATTAGTGCCGAACTACGTTAGGGTTGGACTCTATTGACGGCAACACTTAAGGAGATTCACCATGCCATTTTCACATTTTCATAGATACTTACACACCGTGCTTCTCGTTGTGATGCTCTTGGCAGGCGTTGTTGCCGCTGCACACAGTTTAGAAGTCGGCGATCGCGTGTTCGGTTCTCAACTTGCGATAGATATCGGCTTCGCTGAGCATTGTCACGGCAAAGCCAATGTATACGTCATAAATTATGTGCCACCTATCTTAAAGTTGTATCCTCCGCCAATACTTGAGGAATTTAAGACAAAATATAACATAAGGGTCGCGTGGCGGCAAGCAGCCGAGGATGAAGAAACAGCACTGTTCATTATTGATAAATCGGGATACGTGCGCTGGAAGCACACCGATGAAACAACAAATCTAACAATAGACGCGTTGACAACAGAATTCGCCAAACTCAAGCGTAACACGCCTTTACCTATCGGCTCACCTGCCCCGGATTTTAACCTCACCGAAGCAGACGGAGAAACGGCATTCAGACTCTCTGATTATAAGGGAAAAAAGAATGTACTTGTTAGTTTGCTGCTTCAAACTTACTGACCGGTCTGTGCTAATTATACGGCGCAGTTTGCGACCCATCAAAAACTATTCGACGAAAAATACGATACCGTCGTTGTAACGATTAAACCGGAACCGATCTCAGTCATAACGAAATTTAAGGACACCGAAACAATGGACATCCCGTTGCTTGCGGATCCGGGTTCCTCTGTCCATGAGGCTTATGGCATCGTTAAACCTTATCACTTCCACCGTCGGGATATGTACCTGCCAGCAACGTTCTTAGTGGATAAAGCGGGTACCCTGAAATGGCTCTATATCGGCAAGCGAAATTCGGATCGTCCCGCTCGGGACCTGATTCTTGAACAACTCTCGCAGCTGCAGCATAGATGAACCGTATCCTTAAAAACACGTCCAGTCTCTTTAGTGCGCACCTTATCGGTCGCCTCGGCTCACTGGTGATAACAGTCTGGCTGATGCCACGTTATTTCACCGAAAGTGAACTTGGCGGCTATTTTGTTGCAATTGCGCTTACCAATCTGATTGCGATCCTAACAGAACTCGGCATACAAAACCCACTCATCCGAGAGATGACGCTACATCTCCATCAGACACGACACTATCTCGGGAACGCGCTCATCGTTCGCTGTATTCTGTCAATCATTGCATACAGCATCATGCTTATCAGCGGTATCTTCTTCTACACCCCCATAATTGTAGAGATGATAATTTTCTTAGGGTTAGCAGAGATCACCAATTCCATTGCGCAGCTGTACCGGTGCGTCTTCCGTGCATACGAGGAGATGAAATATGAGGCACTCACTGTGATTGCCGAGCGTGGCGTTTTTCTTTTCGTCAGCGGCGGGGCGATCCTCTTTGGATATGGATTGGTGACTGTCTGTCAAGTCATGTTAGCAGCGGGTTGCATTAACCTTATTTTCAGTGTTGGGTTCACCCGATTCCACTTCACGCCACTCCGTTTCCAACCAAGTCGAAAGACAGTAAAAGTGCTGATGCAGCAGGCACTTCCCTTTGCTATCGGTAATCTCTTCAACTTGCTCTATTTCCGTGTAGATGCGATCATGCTGTCAAAGTTAAGTTCAGAAGGTGTAGATGCTAACACGTGGTACGGGTTGGCGTATACCATTGTCAACGCCTTTACAATCCTGCCGGGTGCGTTCATGATGGGTGCGATGTTTCCAGTGCTGTCGCGTGCATGGGAGAGAGAAAAGGGGAGATTCCCGGGCGCATACACTTTCGGTATGCGATGGATGGTCCTATGCGGATTTCCGTTCGCGATTGGACTTTCAATATTATCATCCGAAATTACGGCAGTATTATTTCCGACTTACACATCGGCGCAAGTAGATAAAGTGGCAACAGCACTTCAGTGGCTCAGTTGGGCAGGTGGACTCCTCTTCGTAACGACCGCAGTGCTGGCAGTCCTACGCGCAACAGATAAACGGCGTGCCTTCTCAGTTCTCATGGGGACGACAGCATTCTTGAACATCTGCCTGAATTTATACCTGATTCCGCGTTTCAGCCATGTCGGTGCAGCGATCGCGATGGTCATCAGCGAAGCATACGTGCTTGTGGTTGGGATTGGCTATATCTCAAGAAATATAGTCACATTCCGCGAAACATTTCCCATAATACCAACACTTTTGAAAGCCGTCTGCCTCTCTGCTGTGATGGGTATCGGTTTGGTGTTGTTGAAAGGATTTTTGTCGGTTTGGGTGTTGATCCCGTTGGCGGTGCTGTTTTATGGTGGGGGGATCGCCGTTTTAGGCGAATTCCGGTCAAGATTTAGGTTTGATTAGCCTTTGGTGTTTAAAGCCTAATTGCTGGCATCACCACGGGGTTTAAAGTCTTTAGGAGTAATCATTAAATTTGCCCAATGCGCCCAGTCACAGGTTGCACTTTCGACGGAGTCGGTCACCAACTCCAATAACACAACTTCACCGGCAAACTCAGAAAGAGAGACTTGCGCGTCCACCCAACCCGGTGTGTTGAATGCGAAG
This sequence comes from Candidatus Poribacteria bacterium, assembly GCA_026706025.1. Lineage (NCBI taxonomy): Bacteria > Candidatus Poribacteria > Candidatus Poribacteria bacterium. The sequence continues at coordinate 40,009 of JAPOZO010000081.1, read as the reverse complement.
TGTTCAAACCGCTTTTCTCCGTTCAGAAACACTTTAAAGAACAATCCATCAAGGCTACAACTTCTATCGGGCAGCCCCATTGAAAAATCGAAGGTCAATTCTTGGACATGTGGCAGAGACAGTAAGAACTGGAGAACGGTTTGTCCATTCGGGGGTGGATGTGCTGAAATCGTGTTTTTACTCACGCCAGCAGCAGTCAATTTCATTCGTTGACCTGAACCCCAAACACTTCCGAGTCGGAATATACCATTATACTGGAGCCCAGCAACAAATTGGGCATCCGTCAGGTTATAGACTCCATCCACTTGTTGTGGCGTATTGAAGAAAAAGAATACCTGTGCAGGCAGCTCGGTATCAAGAGAATATTGACTATCTCCTTGATACTCAAGCGTATCAGGAAAATTTTTTATCGGTTCATTGGTTAAGAAAAATCCTACTTTCGCAGGTGCGTTTGAAGGTTCGGAAACGATTTTGGGTACGCCCCACATCGCCCAATCCCACGCGCCATTTCCAACGGGACCGGGTGTCGTGGTAAATCGGAGCGTAACTTGTTGATTCCGATAAGATGACAAATCAAGAGTGATATGTTCCCATCTCTGTTCGTTATAATGTTTACGAAAAACCTCATCGCCCTGGATGGAGACAATGAATGTTACGCCATCGGAACCTTCAGAACCGTCCCGCAACCCGATGTCAAATTCTAAACGGATATCAGGACTATCCGGTAGTGAAAGGGTCCATTCCCCGAATGCATCCCCGCTGATACCTTGATACGGCGGATGGGCGTGGATCGCGGTTTTGTGAACCCCAGCGACAGAAGCCTCAGCAGGTTGGAAAGTGGCACCTCTCTGTCGTGACAATTCTTCCGAATTCAAGACAATGCCCGTCCGCACGAGATGAAACTGTGACAACAAATCGATTTCGTGAGAGGCATTCGTTCTTTCAAGACGAAAGAGGGCAGCATTTTCGGTCACACGCGATGCTGTTAGAGAAACATCTTCTGGTAAGGCATTAATATGCACTTGCGAAAAATCGCGGGAGGCATCATTTAAAAAATAAGGTTTTTTAGGATTTAATCCAAGGAGCGTTGTCTGATTGTAAGCATGCCAATGTAGAAGACTTCGCTCGGTTTCCACCTGTGCTACCCCAAAGATTCTTTCATACCCGATGCCATCCTCTGGTAGAACGAACGTAACCCGTCCGTCCGTTTTTTGAAGTGTTGCGACTTCACCGCCTTTGCCTATATATTGAAAAAGCGTTCCTGTTCCCCAATCCATTTCAAAATCAGGCTTGAAACCGAACTTTTGCCAAGCCCTGGCGAGCGAGAGTAACTGCTGTGTTCCGAGATGATCTTTCTCCAACTGTTCAGTTGACCAGAGACGAAGCGTCGGCAAAACACCCCAATTCTCATACAAACTTAGGTATTCTTGATAGAGCTCGGGACCGATATCCGGGTTTGGCAATCCCAAATGTCCATAGAGCAAAGTATGAGGAGAAAATAAGAATGTGCTGATAGGGTGCGGTTTAATATCCAGCGAGTATATCAGGCGTTGTGCAAAACTCTCACGGAAGAAGGTGACCTCGTGAAGTCCTTCACCACCGAAAACGACCTGCGGCATGGCTTCCGTCAATTCCGTATGCAGTTGGACGTTCCCTTGTGCCGAATTCAATCCTTCTATCAAACCGTTTGCGTCATTTTTAGCAATAAGGCTAACATCCAGATGGAAAGCATCAACCTGATATTTCTCCGATACGTCTATTAATTGGTGAACGAGGATTTTCCTAAATTCAGGACTCGCAGGATTAATAAAAGCGTGTCGCCCAGGTTCTTCAAGCCGATCCCAAAACCAACCGATTGGGTTGCCACTCCATCGGTCCCGAAATTGATACTTCTGAAGTTCAGCGTAGCGCGGATGATAGGGCGCGATCCCAGGGAAATTGGTGTGGAGCATCACCCGAAATCCGTGCTGATGCGCAGCTTCAAGAAAACTACTGAAGTTCTCGGATGCTGTATAATCTGGATAATTCGTATCGTAGTCGTCTTTCCGCCATTGTGTTAGATACAGCAACGTTTTTGTCGGATCAATCTGTTCTGCTAAGCTCTCCAGCAGGTTCGTATCCGAACCGTGATAGATAACAACCAAACCGATTTCGGAAACCCATGCAGGTATCTCTGTTAATCTTCTCGGATTGAAGGTCTCTTCCATCCAGTCTCGATAGTGTCGGGCAGGGACACGCCAATCACCTGCGTATGTATTCAATCGCCACACGACAGACTGTGCCGAGGTAAGGGCATCGAAAGGTGCTTGATTTTGGGTTTCAAAATTGAGTGCCAAACTCTCTATATCTTTTTCGTAGTGGAGCACTTTAAACTGAAAGGTTTCATCTGTCCCGCGAATATAAAAACCGCCTTGCTCTGATTGAATAATTGCGAGTTGTGCCTCCCAATGTTCAGGATAGTCGAAACTCCCGGAAGTGGTTGGAGACGCGGCATCAATGATTTGCCCACCTTGCGCCGGTAAAATGAGGTCAAGATTTCTTGTGTCTAAATTCCCACACCCCCATTGGATTCCATAGACACCTGCTGTGTCGGAAACGCCCTCTTGTTCAATCAGGAGGTCGTTCGTGTTTTCATCGACAGCTATGAACAGTCGAATCTCGTTTTGTCCCTGCCCAAATATGATTTCTGCTTTGAGGGGCGCGATTTTTCTTGCTTCTATTAGCGTCGCTTGGTCTGTCCAAAGAGAGTCGTTATTTCGCCGCAATAACCCGCTACGTCCGCTAATGCCTGTAGGTATATCACCGATGCCGAGCGGTAATGTATAGACTTCGTCTGTCAGTCTGTTGGAGAGTTGAGTGATAACGCCATCTATAAACTGGACTTCACAAGTATCTGTTTCAACAAAGACCTTATTGCCAGTAACCGTAATTTCGGCAGACAATGCCATTTGAGAATAAAGTATACAAAAGATCCCACTCAGAATAGTTATGGCACAAAGTCTCATACTGTCCCCTTCTAAATTCAAACATACAACCCCACCAGCACCTCAAAAATTTATGCATAGGTTTGTGTGAGTAACATCTCCTTTGCTAACTCCAAAGCCTGCATAGCCTGTGCCCGACTGACAGAAGGAAAATCCTCTAAAAACTCGTCTAAGCTATCACCTGCTTCTAAATAATCAATGAGGTTTTTGATGGGAACACGCGTGTTTTTGAAAACAGGCGTGCCACTCATGATTCGCGTGTTACAGGTAATGAGGTTGTTAACTGTTTGCCTTGTTTGTTCATCAAATTCCATGTGTGAGTTCTCCTTAAACAATACATTCATCTTACAACTGGCACCCAAAATACAGTGATTTAAGGATAGCACAAAAATACCTTATAGTAAATCCCATAATTATTTGCACACACGGTAACTCGTAGGGGCTGGGTTACCCAGCCCTACGAAGATGCGAAGTGTAAACACATTTTCCGATTTTACTATAATTGCCAACTTTCGTAAGAAAGATACTTTCAAGCGTATAGTCTTTCAAACACCTCAAAATAATTAGGGAACGTTTTGCTGACGCACTCTGGATTATTAATCTGGATCCCCGGTGTTTTTAAGCCAATGAGCGAAAATGCCATCGCCACGCGGTGGTCTTCGTAGGTATCAATCGCTGCAGGAGTGATAAGTGCGGGTGAGATTTCGAGCCCGTCTTGGTGTTCAACGACTGGCACGCCTAATTTCCGAAGCTCAGTCACCATCGCATGAATCCGATCAGTCTCTTGCCAACGCGTATGCTCAATATTTCGGATGGTTACTTTGCTATCAGCGAAGGGCGCAATCGCCGCGAGGGTCAAGGCAGTATCCGAAATCGTCCGCATATCGACATCAATCCCTTTTAATTCGCGCGGTCCGGTAACAGTAATACCTGTATCGGAAACGGTAGTGCGACAGCCCATCTGTTCTAAGATATGTACAAACTGGAGATCACCTTGTGCGGAATCTAAATTTAGGTGTTGGACAGTGACACGTCCACCAGTGAGTGCAGCGGCAGCAAAGAAGTAAGAGGCGTTAGAGGCATCCGGTTCTATGTTATAGGCCCGCGGCTGATACTGCTGTCCACCTTCAATCCGAAAAAACTTGTAGTCTTCGCTCATAACCTGTACACCAAACGCTGCCATGACAGATCGTGTGATGTCAACATAAGGCATTTCGCGGTTACCGACCACCTCAATCTCCATGCCGTTTTTTGCGTAGGGTGCGATGAGGAGCAGCGCCGTTAAGAACTGACTGCTCTTACTGACATCAAGGCGGGTCTTTCCACCGACAAGTCCATCTGCTTGAATAATAACAGGGAGATGTCCGTTCTCAAATTCGGTGCGCGCCGAGCCCCCAATTTGCCTGAGTGCGTCGAGTAGATCAGCAATAGGACGACCGTGACGCATCGGTTCATCGCCATCAATGACGAATTTTCCATGTCCGAGTGAAACGTAGGCGGTAAGTGAACGTGAAGTGGTGCCTGAGTTCCCGATATAGAGGTCCGCGCTGGAAACCGGTATCACGCCACCGTTTCCATGGATATCAAACCTTGCTTGTTTTTCATCGGCATCAATTTTGACCCCGAGTTTTCGCAGCGCCGCAGACATATAACGTGTATCGTCGCTAAAGAGTGCACCTGTCAACGTTGAAACACCACGTGCCATTGCAGCGACCAGTAACGCTCGGTTGGTATAACTCTTAGAACCGGGTACCGCTATCGTAGCATCAAGGGATTTGTGGATCGGTTGTATCTCAATCATTCACGCACTCCCAATTCTGTCAGCAATTCGCGGAGTTCCGCTTTCTCAGCATCAGTGAGCGGTAGTAGGGGGTTCGTCGTGCGTGCGCTGCAGACCCCCAAAATTTCCAGACACGCTTTCATACCGCTGACACCCTGTCCGTAGGTATACATTTTACTGAGCTGGAGCATCCATTTTTGTAACCGATGGACTTCATCAATATCACGTGCCTTCGCAGCGTTGTAGAGCGCGACAGATTCTTTCGGGGCGACGTTTGCAATTGAGACAACCCCACCATCCGCGCCGAATAGGAGCGCTGCACCGAGTGCGACATGTGAACCGAGAAAGATAGAAAAGTCCGTCCGCTCACCGAGCAGTGCTATGAGATTGAGGGAGTTCGTCCAATCACCGGTGCTGTCCTTAATTCCAACGATATTCTCACAGGTTTCTGAGAGTTCGACGACAACCTGCGGCTTAATGAAGGTTTTAACGGTGGAAGGGATATTATAGATGAAAACAGGGAGTTCTGTACTCGCGGCGACCGTCTGATAGAATTCGATCAGATCCGCATCAGCGGTGGAGGGATAATAGTATCCCGGTGTCGCAGCGACTGCATCAACGCCGAACTGCTCGGCGATTTCAATGTTTTGGATAACGCGTTGGGCACTTGTATCCATTACACAACAGATAACCGGGACGCGACCCGCAATTGCTTTGAGAGCGATATCCATTGTCCGCTCGCGCTCTGTATTTGTTAACGTCGTAAATTCGCCGGAACTTCCGAGTAGATAGATACCGTGAACACCGTTGTTAATCAGGCGGTTAAGTTGATTGACGAACCCGCGTTCATCGACGCGCTCTTTTTCGTCAAGTGGTGTTACTGTCGGTGTAAAAATGCCTTCAAATTGGATATTCATGAGTGTTCCCTATAAGGAGTAGTCGCAACCTTTCTTTAGAGTACGGGCTTGCAAGCAAGACCTTACAAACCAATCGGTTCAGATTCTGGTTTCAAGTTTAGCATGATCTGATTCAGATGTCAAGCACCGAAAAAAGGGTTCAGCGGTATTCAGTTATTGGTTCTCAATTAGCATTTGTCAGTGGTCAGCAGTGAAAAAACAACAATTAATTATCAGCGAGTCGTGAGTGTCGCTACCGGAAGATCGCTCCTACAGCAAGAACCTATCTGCGGAAGGTGAACATTAAGGAAGAACGGAATGGTTTTCTACCAATTTTGGCTTGCACGTTATGCCGAAATTGTGCTATCATTACGTTAAACTTACCCCGTGTAACAGTATAGGTTTGTGCGGCACGTTCCGCAACAGATAACGGATTCTAAACGGTTAGCGGTCAAATAGCGTCAAACACCGAAGGACAAGGCACAGATGAATATCCGCACACAACTGACGCTCAGGTACATAGGCATTGTACTTGTAGTGTTGCTTGCTATGTATTTCTTTCTTGCTACAATGCTCAAAGATTCGATGAGTACTCGGATTACCAGCGAATTGGAAATTCAGGCGGCATTAACTCGGGAATTCCTCATTGAAAAACTCCCTGCTAAAGACAACTTTACCTACGCCGCGATAGATCCGCTTATCAATAGACTCGGAAAGACCGGAAAGGCGCGGGTGACCTTCATCGACTTAGAAGGTGTTGTCTGGGGTGATACAGAACGCGATGGCGCAGCACTACGCGCGATGGATAATCACCTTAAACGTCCAGAGGTACAAGATGCCCTCCTATTCGGCAGCGGAATCCGGGACAGATACAGCAATACAACCCAGACAGAATTCCGTTACTACGCGATGCCAATATACAAGCAAACTTCACAAAATGGCGAAGGCACCCTGATAGGTATTTGTCGCGTCGCGCTCCCGATGGAAGCCGTTAATACAGCAATCGGTAACCTACGCCGGATGGTTCTGCTTGCAAGTGTGGCGGGTTTAATCCTCACGATTGTGTTTAGCGTTTTTTCTACCAAGATCATCACAAAACCAATTGAAAAATTAACACAGATGACCCAATCTCTTGCCGCTGGAAAGATAGCCTCGCGCGTCCCGGTCGATTCTAAGAATGAACTCGGGCAACTCTCACGGATTTTCAACCTCATGGCAGACAGGGTCCAGGAACAGATTGATCAAATTTCCGAAGAACATCGGCGTTTGGAAACCATCTTGACCGATATGGGTGAAGGCGTGCTGCTCGTCAACGGTGCGTTTGAAATCACTTATGCTAACCCTATGGCTATTTCTATGTTGTCACTTCCGAAGGCTTATGTCGGAAAAGCACTGATCGAAATCAATCGGATCCCCGAGTTACAAACACTGCTGCAGGTAGCAGAACGGACGGAAACCGCCGCATTTGCAGAGATCCGTCTCGGGAACCTAACAGAACCGGAAGCAGAGGTCACGGTTGTGCCTGTCGCCACCGGCGAAGAATACGTTGTCGTCATCCACGATGTGAGTAAGGAACGGCAGTTAGAGCGGATTCGCGCAGATTTCGTGGCGAATGTCTCGCACGAACTTCGGACACCGCTCACAACAATCCGAGGTTACGCCGAGACCTTATTGAGTGAAGATGCCACACGCACCAAGACCCAAGAGCAGTTTATCGTGAAAATCCTTAATCATGCGTCTCGGCTCTCAAGATTAGTCTCGGATCTGCTCGAACTCTCTCGGCTTGAGTCTGGTGATGTTGAATTGAAACGGACACCGTGCCACCTCAATACCTTTTATGAACCGATTTTAGACGTGTTTGAACCTATATTAGAGGAATCCGAATTGGTTTTAAAATGGGAGGTGCCTGAAAGTCTGCCTAAGGTTAGCGTAGATCACCAACTTTTCATGCAGGTGCTTGTAAATCTGATTGACAACGCGATTAAATATACACCCGATAGCGGTACAATCACGGTTTCAGCAGAGCTCCGGACGAGTGAAGCATTTGAAGGATCCAATATAACCGCGGCAGAAATTATCATGGATATAAAAGATACAGGTATCGGTATCCCAATGGAATCTCAACCGCGTGTATTTGAGCGGTTCTATCGTGTGGATAAAGGGCGTGCCCGCGAAATGGGAGGCACAGGATTAGGACTGGCAATCGCCAAACATATCGTGCTCCGCCACAACGGACGGATTTGGCTGGAAAGCACTTTAGGGGAAGGTAGCGTATTTCACGTTGCTATTCCGTTATAAGGATTGTTTTTGATGAAAAACATGGTGTTAATCCCCGCTGGCAACCTTGAGATCGGAAGCGTCAACGCTTTTTATATTGACACACACCCCGTGAGAAATCTTGAATACCAGCAGTTTCTTGTTGAAAATCCACAGTGGCAAAAATCGCATATTAAAGATAGGTTTCACGACGGGGACTACCTAAAGCATTGGGATGGCAATACCTATCCCGAAGGAAAAGCGAATCACCCTGTTGTCTACGTCAGTTGGTTTGCGGCGATGGCTTACGCTTTGTGGGCGGGGAAACGGCTCCCTACAGAAGCTGAATGGGAATACGCTGCACGCGGCGGGCTTGCGAATCAGAACCATCCGTGGGGTGATACGAGCGATACTACCAAAGCGAACTATGATAGAAAAGTAGGAGATACCACCCCTGTGGGTAAGTATTCACCTAACGGCTACGGCTTGTATGATATAACTGGCAACATTTGGGAATGGTGTCTTGACCTTTACGACGATGATTTTTTCTTCGCCACACCTCGCAAGAATCCGCGCGCAGGAACGAATGAGATTGGTTGGTTGACAGCCAATTTCACAGACATTGAAACGATCCCTATAAGGGCGTTACGCGGTGGGGGTTGGAGTGCCACCGAAAAAGGTATCTGCGTCACCCATCGCTTACTGCTTTCACCGACAAACACAATCTACGATTATGGCTTTCGTTGTGCGCAGTCAACGTTGGGAACGACTGCCGAGTCGGAACAAGACGCACCATAGTGGGCAGTATTGCAACTCAGGAAATCAACAGTATTGCCATAAATTCCGAAGGAATTATCAAGTCAATTTCTCTAATACGTGTATCAAGTTAATTTCTAATGTTTTCAGAAGTTTATCTTTAGGAGTCTTGACATGCGATTTTGGCTAATAATAGCTGTTTTCATACTCGCTGGCTGCGGTGGCGACGATGACAGCCTCAAAGACGTTGCGCCTGTTGTTGTGAGTGCCAATCCGCCGATTGGTGCGACGATTACCCCTAATATGGTTATCACCCTTACCTTTGACAACCCGCCTACTGATGTTAGGATAAGGAACGCTATAATCATCCCTTCTGGCAAAACAGCAACCATCACAGGCCCCTTCAAGCGAGGTCCTCTCTCACTTATGGTGTATTGGGCGGGTGGTAGCACGACGCTTACCTACCTTGTTTCTTCCTGTTGTCCCGTACCACCTGAAGTTACGGGTGGATCGGTCAGAGACGGGGAGATGGATGTTGATCCGGATGCTATCAACAGTGCTGGGAAGATTGAGATTCAGTTCGATGAAGAAGTAACGGGCTACTACATTGTACTTCAAACCGGATCTGGCGAAGACCTCGGATGGCTTGGAAAAGTTGAAGGTACGAAAGGGATCCTCGAACTTGTCAAGGGTAGAGAGCTCAGACACAACACCACTTATGTTATTGTCTGTAAAGTTGCTGATGTCAAAGGCAATGAAGTCGAGTTTAGAATCGTCTTTGGAACCAGAGAGAAAGCGTAGATTTGACGCTATTTACTAATTCTTCAGGTAACGGAACTTGGGTGCTGAGTGCGCTAAATTTTCCAGACTTCTTGTGTGTAAGCCATCTCCCAAAAGAGGTATTCATAACGACTACTCTGGAAAAAGTAGTTTTTAATCCGTTCTTTCTCAGAAACACTATACTCCGCTGCAAGGTCGTTGAGTAAACCGCGTAACCACTCACCTAACGACAGAAATTCAGAAGAGGCGTACATGTCGATCCATTCCTGATAGAGCGGTTCCGGTGAACCACCCTGTTGGGCAAGCGTTGTGCCGATTTCGGCGTAGCCCCACTGACACGGCAGAACACCGGCGACGAGATCCGCCAAAGTGCCGATTTCCGCTACGTTGAGTACATGTCGCGTATATGCATGTGTTGTAGGTGCCATCGGTGCGGCTTCCATCTCTGCGGCAGTGATACCAAATTTTTCGCAATATCCACGATGTAAGTCCATTTCAGTGTTCAACGTCTCGTTGACCAGCTGCGAAAACATCGCCATCGTCGCCTCGTCATGTGCCTTGATAACACCATACGCGAACACGCGGCTATAGTCGAGTAAGAACAGATAATCCTGAATCAGATAGAATTTAAACTTCTCTGTCGGGAGACTACCATCAGCCATACCGCGGACAAACGGATGTTTAAGATCCGCTTCCCAAATCGGTGCAGCAGCGCGCCTGAGTTCATCGGTAAATTTCTCATTTTGTGCCATACGTATTGTCAAACTCCTAAAAAAATATGCTATAATGTTTTTTGTATATCACACCTTAGTAAGAAAAGGAAACATCAATGTTTGAAAAACTCGGAATTGTAACCAACATCTGGGCTGAAGAGATAGAAAATGGTGCGCGCTTTGATGACCTCATGGTGGAATTCGGCGCGAACGAATTCAAGGATATGGAGGTCCGCGAAGGCGACTACCTCCGGAACTCCGACCTCGGGCAACTGATTCAAGAACTCGAAGCCGCGATGCCTGCGTACACCGATGCTGAATTCAGAGGTATCTGTGATGCTGTCTGGACTGAACAACCTTATGAATCCAAGCACGCCGCGCTTTTCAAGGCGATTGCCGCCTTTACCGAGAAAGCAGCCGGACTCACCCTGAGTTACGCCATGTCTCACCCGTGGCTTTCACAGCCAACTGACAGCGAGGCGGACACACAACAGATCATCAAGTCAAAAAAGTTAGCATATCTGCTCTGTCCAGAGAGACCGAGACTCCGTCTCGTTGACCTTGACACGGAAGGCGATATTGACGAGTCCGCTGCGATCACTAACTTAAAACACTACGCTGCGCTTCTACCGGACTATCCGATGATTTTCGCCGTAGAGAACGCTCGCCAAACCGCCACACTAACCCTTGAGTTAGCAGTCGCAGGCGGTGCGAAACTCACGTACGACGAGACGAACACCTACCGCGCTGATGGCACAACGGTAAATCCGCCAGCCGAATTCTGGCGTGCTGTTAAGATGACAGACCTCACGTCGGTGCATTTCAAACAGAAAACAGAAGTCGGGGTCCTTTCAGAAGTAGGCGACGGTTATGTCAACTTCCGTGCGATTGCGGAACACTTGAAAACACAGCACTACACCGGCGATCTGCTCCTCGAAAACACACCGACTGCCCATTCTTTGCAAGATGCCCTGCGGAGTCGAGCATATCTGCTGAGCTGCTAAAGTGGCAATCGAGAAAAAATAACGAAGCACGGATACTGCATCATATCAGACTAAAAAGGTGTACCTTGGGCTTCTCCGGTTTTTCCCTCTGTTTCATCGGAGGCTGCTGTCTCTTGATCTGCGGATTCTTCAGGTGTGGGGACATCGCTCTCTTGGGCGGCTGCTGTTAATTGTTTGATACGCTCACATAAGTCATTTAGTAGCTGCGGTGTTGTTTCCGCGGCTTTGAGTTCCGCCGAAAGCTGCGTCCATTGCAGCTCGGTCATATCGTTTCGGGACTCTACACTATATTTACGTTTGATGTAATCCCAGAGCGCTGCTTTTGTGATCCCTTTCTTTTCAAGAGGCTCTGCGAGATTACTCGCGATTGCGAAAGCGGCTTTTTGCGCCTGTGCGATATTTCCGGCAGCCTGCGGTATCTGATGTTGTGGTGCTGAATTTCCAGTTCCTGCCTTTCGATGCAGATAGAAGTTTAGGACTTCACGGATTACGGGTACAGGTATCAACTGTTTAATTGCATTCCGTTGTGCTTTGTGAATTGCTTTCGTGAACGCGAACGGATCGGGGCGCCCACCACTCATCTTCGGTTGTTCATACGCACCGTAGCGAGATGAACCGGTAATCGTATCAACTGCCTTGGCAGTTGCAATCCAAGAGTTCTCCTGCTCCTCGTATTTAACTTCTTCAACTTGGATACCGCCGCGGCGGTTGGCAGCTTCGTTAATACCGGCTAAGGTCAGCCCTTCAACGGTGCGTCCACCCTGTTTAAAAGAGTAGACATAATCCTGAATCGTCTGTCCAGTCATCAACTCAATGATAGCCTGATCATCGACTTGATCAACGACCTCATACTCAGCAGTAACTGGGACCATCTCTTCCTTTTTTTCTTCAGCCATAATATCCTCCGAGATTAAGAATCCGCGCGACATTTAGATGCCCGTTATGCCCAAGCGGTTTATTTTATCATACCATTTTATACCTGATTTGTCAAACATCGTTATTCATACAATAGAAGCATTCAGCCATCAGCCGTTAGCATTCAGCAAGAAGTGTTTAGCAAAATAGTTGGCGCACGTTGTGTAGTGTTTTTATCTGAAAAATTTTCATACCATTTTTCCTAAAAAGATACCACTCGTCTTCAAAAGATACCAAATGGTATCTTTTTTGGTTTTTTGGTACCTTTTTAAATGTGATTACAAACTCAGTCACTGTATAGGTTTATCTGTGTTTTTTGTATATTTCTGCTGCGAAAAAAAATATACCAGGGAAAGTTTAACTTTCTACTGACACGCGTTCAACTCGCCTATATTCTTAATTCAAATTTACATTACATATAATAACATATATAACATAGGAAAGCAAACTTATTTTTACTGGAAAACTTGATTTACATCCCCAATTCTGCTACAATAACAGTAAATTCAGTACCGGAGTATTGATGAACCATGGCGGCACCACTCCTCCAGATGCAGGCAATCACCAAAGATTTTCCCGGCGTGCGTGCCTTAGACAATGCCTCTTTTGAGGTGCGTTCTGGTGAAATCCACGCGCTCTGCGGCGAAAACGGTGCTGGTAAATCGACACTGATTAAGATTCTCGGTGGTATCTATCCGTACGGCACCTATACCGGTAGTTTGCGTATCAACGACACCGAGCATCAATTCCACTCTGTTCGCGATGCAGAACGCGCGGGGATCGCTATTATTCATCAGGAATTAGCCCTCATCCCGGAGATGACAGTTGCGGAGAACATCTATCTCGGTAGGGAACCGCGGCGATTTGGAGTCATTGATAGGCAGCGTCTCTATCATGAGGCGGGTGAACTCCTGTCGCAGTTTGAGCTGGAAATCCCGCTACAAAAATCCGTCTATGAACTCGGCATTGGACAGCAGCAACTCGTAGAAATCGCGAAGGCCTTAGGGCGTAGTTTGCAAGCCCATATTGAGCAGCGACGCAGCTGGCAATCTGGAAACGCCTTATTGCTCGTGCTTGACGAACCGACGGCGGCTTTGACGGAAAGCGAAGTGGACATTCTTCGTCAAATTCTGACGCAACTCCGAGAAAAGGGTGTAGCATGTATCTACATCACCCATAAACTCAAGGAAATATTTCAAATCGCCGATCGGGTAACAGTACTACGCGACGGTGAAACGGTTGCAACGCAATCCGTTAGATCCGCTGAATGTACCGAAGACCTATTAATCTCGCAGATGGTTGGCAGGGAACTAACGACCTTTTTTCCGAAACGGCGAGCGCATGTGGCATCTGAAAACCACTCCAACCCTGAGGAAATCGCACTACGTGTCGAAAATTTAAGCACCTATCCATCGGAACCACCACGACTTGAAAACGTCAGTTTTGAGGTGCGACGCGGGGAGATCCTCGGTATCGCAGGCTTGATGGGTGCGGGTAGAACGGAACTGATTAGCACTATCTTTGGAGCCTATAGCGGTAAATGGAGTGGAGAGATATTCATAGAAGGCACACGCCTTCAGATACACGCGCCGCGCGAGGCTATACAACAAGGGATGGCACTCGTCAGTGAAGATCGGAAACGTTATGGACTCCTCTTAGATGTGGATGTCACCCACAATATGACGCTGGCGAGCCTCGGTTTATCGGCAGACCTCACATCTTATGGGATAATTAACCACAACGCGGCATCTGAAAAAAGTGAACACTACGTGAATTCCCTCCAAATCAAGACATCCTCGTTGGAGGCACCTGTAAATCACCTCAGTGGCGGAAATCAACAGAAAGTCGTACTCGGTAAATGGCTGATGACGCATCCGAAGGTGTTATTCCTTGATGAACCAACACGCGGGATCGATGTCGGAGCGAAAGCAGAGATACACGCGTTGATGGCAAAACTCGCTGAAGAGGGGGTTGCGATTGTGTTTGTATCCTCCGAACTGCCGGAGATTTTGGGTATGAGCGACCGGGTTTTGGTGCTACATGAAGGCAAAATCACGGGTGAATTTACCAACGACAACCTGACGCAAGAGGAGATTTTGCGGTGTGCAGCTGGGGCTTGAGAACTGTATATTCCCAAATTCTCGGAAACCGTAACTACAATGGAATACAGAAACGAAAACTTTAAAACAGAAAGTCCAGAGGAGACGCAAGCACTCGGGAAAAAAATCGGCAAAACGCTTAAACGGGGAGATGTCATTGCACTCATCGGTGACCTTGGCACCGGTAAAACCTGTTTGACCCAAGGCATCGCGCGCGGCGCAGGCATCGCACCTGACGAGATTGTTAGCAGTCCTTCGTATATCCTGATTAACGAGTATCACGGGAAAGTGCCTATTTACCACATTGATCTATATCGCCTCGAAAACAGCGAAGAGATTGCGGAACTCGGACTCAGTGAATATGTGGAAGGCGACGGAATTTGCATCGTTGAGTGGGCTGAGCGGATGGCAGAAGTACTGCCCGATACCTGTATAAAAATCCACATAACGCTCGCCGACGCGAATACCTTACACGGCGATGATGAGACTTCCGAATCACTATTGGATAGTCCTGAAGATGAAAACATCCGACACATCGAAATCCAATATCCTATACCTCGATAGCGGCTCAGGCATTGGCGGTGGGCAACGGAGCCTTTTACTGCTGCTAAACCTATTAGATAAGGAACGCTTTACGCCTTTTGTCGGATGTCTCGGTGATAGTGCTTTTGCAGCAGAGATTGAAAAGACAGCGGCGAATGTGATTCCACTCTCTCTGCCTGCCGCACATAATAAAACCGATAAAGTGAAACGGTTCACTTTCCGGGACCTGCTTGAAGATTTTCGGCAACTCCGAGTCATCATTGAACTTCATCGGATAGTGAAGCGACATGCGATAGACCTGATCCATGCGAACTCTCTTTCGGTGGCACTGCTTGGTGGGATTGTTGCAAGAATAAATCGGATTCCTATCTTGATGCATAAGCGCTACGCAACTTCTTACGGGATTCTGGATCGGTTCTGCGAACGGCTCCTGCATCGCGTGATTCTGGTATCAGAGGCAACACGGTGGGATTTCGCACCCGCGGCAAAGCAGACACTCATCTATAACGGTGTGGATTTAGACGCATTTCAGGCAACATCAGAAGAGGTAGAAACACTTCGGACAGAACTCTTTTCCAATGAACCCAATGCTGCAGTCCTCGTTGGTGTCGTAACCCGGATTACACCGGAAAAAGGCATCCATTTTTTAGTCAGAGCAATGGGAGAACTTAAAAAACAGACGAATGCAAAATTGCTCATCGTAGGTGGTCCCTATTTCCAAAAAGATATTGACTATATGGACACACTTAAACAGGAGGTTGCAGACTTAGGCGTTGAAGATTCAGTTATCTTCACCGGATTTTTGTCGGATACGCGTATCGTAACAAGCCTACTGGACATTGTGTTGGTGCCGTCAATTATCCCGGAAGCATGTCCGCGCACCATTATTGAGGCAATGGCGGTCGGTAAACCGGTTATCGCAACGCCACTCGGTGGCAGCAAAGAACTCGTCACACCTGAGACAGGGATTTTAGTGCCACCCGAAGACGCATCAGCGATTGCTGACGCTATCGCAACGCTGGCAACCGATCCAGGACGATTGATAGCAATGAGAAAAGCTGCCCGCGATCGCGCCGTGCAGCTATTTAGCAGTAAAAAGAATACCGCTTTGACAGAAACAGTCTACACAGAATTGTTAACAGCATCAAGACGGACGCGCAAAATGAATATTGAGTGATGAAAGGGTGGAAGGAAAGGAAGGATGGAGGGATCTTCCGACGCTTCCAATCTTCCAGTCTTCCAATTCGGTAGGTAAATAAATGGATTTGGCGTAAGACCTAAACATATTAAGAGATTTCTTCACGGTCCAAAGGAGTTATCATAATGAGAGAAAAAACAGTCAGCCCAGCGCAGGGTGCCCAAGCGAGTCAAGGGCAAGTAAGACAGGTATCGCAGTTGTTTGGTGAAGCTATCGGTGATACCGGTGAATGGATAGAAATCCATCGCACCAGCGATGAATGGGAAGCGAAGCTGATTCAAACCACTTTGAATGCACAACAGATCCGATGCCGCCCGATTGAATTAAAAGAGGAACGCCAAACTGCACTCCTCGTGGATCCGGAAGATGAGGTATCAGCCTTGGAATTGGTCAGCCGTATCGGTGTAGCCGTTACGGATAGCGAAATGGCAGCGCAATCTGAAGAGGCAGCGGCGGCACTGAAGCAACGGGATATGGCTGTTGTGCAGGAGGACACAACCCAAGATTCTGAATCCGGCGATTCATCAGAACTCATAATGGCGGCGCGCGAAGACATCGGGAGTGTCGTCTATATTGCCGGACAGGGATATGAAATCCGTGTCGGGCCTGAACCTTACGTCACTGTGCCAGAGCACGATTGGGAAGAATTCACAGATTTCAGTGCGCAACGCCAAGAGTTTGTTATCCTTCTCCGCCACGAATACCCTGACCTTTTCGAGTGGATTCAAGAGGAGAAGTTGCTCGCAGAATTTATCCGACTCATTGAGATGACGTATCAGGAAGGCGCGCCTACGCCTGTTTCTCACAGGCAGGGAGGTGCTTCCGATGTTGAGGAACAGGATGCGACCCCTTACCATCCGCTTGCGCAATTAAGTCTGACTGTTGCGGTCGTTTCGTTGATCGCAGTGCTTTTCCAAGTGCCGTGGACGGTAAACCTCGTACTGGCTATCGCTACTATAGTATCTGCGGTTGTTGCTAAATCTCAGATTGATGCGAGTGACGGGAAATCGACAGGTATCCCGATGGCACTGAGTGCGATGGTGCTTGCGTGTCTTGTCGTTGCGTTTGCGTGGTGGCTGGAGCAGCGTCCGGAACCGGTGGAACCAGCGAATCCACCTGCCCGTGAGATGGTTGAGGATCGGTAGAGACAAGCCTGCTCTGGTTCAGCTTATATTCAGAAATTAGGAATAACATCATGAAAACAATGACTTACAGAGGATATACAGCGGAAATTATCTATAGTGACGAAGATGAGTGTTTTGTTGGTCATGTTGTTGACCCGGGCGATGATATCATAGGTTTCCACGGGGATACCGATGAAGAATTGCGTATTGCCTTTGAAAACGTAGTGGATCTTCATATCAGAGTCAAAGAGCAACCCGAAAATCCACCGCAAAAACACCTCGCGGGCAGATTATTATCCCGCCTGCGTCAAGCACTCCACCTATAGAAATTAAGGACATACAAAATGCGTCTCCAAGACCTATTTGAGAAATGGAATCTTACCGGTTTAAAGGTGGACCCCCCGGTGATGGAAATGGAATTCGATCTGTCAGTCACTGATAAAAACGCGGCGTGGGATCGCTATATTGAGTTGTTGACCCGAATCACCACACAACCGCTTCCTAATGAAGATGGTATTGAGAAGACCGCCTTAGACAGTGTTTACACTTTTTTCGCGTTGAAAGGCAGCCATGTCAGAAAAAAGCCATCAACCTCAAATTGGTACTGAAACGACCTCGCTCCTGCTGCCGCTTGCCATCGGTATAGTGCTGATTCTGCTCAATGCCTACTGGATTGCATTGGTCAGCGGTATCCACCACTCCTTGAATCCTGCTTACGCCTCCCTGTTTATTACCCCAATTGTCAACCTCTTTTTTCTCGTATTACTCAATACACTGCTAAAGCGATTTCATCCACAACTCGCTTTGCGTCGCGCCCAACTTCTCATCGTCTATCAGATGCTGGTTATGCTCTGTCTTGTCTCTGGACACAACCCGATGGACTTTATCTTGGGAATTCTCGCACATCCCTTCTGGTTCGCCACCTTTGAAAACGAATACGCTGCCCTTTTTCATCGGTATATCCCACCGTGGTTCACAATTCAGGATAAAAGCGCGCTCTCCGGTTTCTTTGAAGGCAACTCAACCTTATACACAGCAAAACACCTCTCCGCATGGATAGGTCCCACGCTGCTGTGGTCGTTTGTTACGTTTGTCCTCTTCTTCATCTTAATGTGCTTCAATAGCATCCAGCGTTTGCAGTGGAGTGAGCGGGAACGGCTCAGTTACCCGATTGCACAGCTCCCGATAGAGATGACCACGCCACGGTTTTTCTCAAGCAGATTGTTATGGCTTGGATTCGGCATCTGTGCGGCGGTAGAACTCCTCAACGGACTCCATTTCCTTTATCCTTTTGTGCCCGGGGTGCCTCTTAAAATACCCGACTTCGGCGCAAAAATCTTTACGACGAAACCTTGGAGTGCTATTGGTTGGCTACCGCTCTTCTTTTACCCTTGGGTTATTGGGTTGACCTTCTTTGTGCCACTTGAGTTATCGTTTTCGGTCTGGTTCTTTTTCCTGTTTACAAAATTCCAGTTGATTTTAGGGAGCATCGGTGGCTGGAAATCGTTACCGGGCTTCCCTTACTACAATCAACAGGGCATCGGTGCATGGCTGACCCTTGGGATTCTCATCCTATGGGTAAGTCGCAAGCACCTGAAAACGGTGTTTACGCTCGCTTTGAAACCTTCGACTTCCACAAACGAGCCGTTTCAATATCGCACTGCGCTGCTCGGTATCTTGATAGGCACTGTGATTCTCGTTTTCATTTTCCAGCAAGCTGGCATGTCCGTCGGAATTCTGCTCGCCTTTTTATCCCTCTACTCTCTCATGTCTATCGCTATAACTTATGCGCGAGCGGCGGTCGGTGTGCCTTATCACGAGGTGATTTGGACGCACCCCCAATTGATGCTCGTCTCGGCTTTAGGGGTTCGACGGATTGGCGCGGCGAACTTGACTCTTCTGTCTTTTTTGTATCCTTATGTTCGGGATAATGTTTCGCACCCGATGCCGAGCCAGTTGGAAGGGTTCAAAATTGCGGAACGCGCGCCGATCTCCCAGAAAAAGATGGCGATTGCGATGATCATCGCGCTATTGGTTGCCACCCCCGTTTCGTTCTGGGCATATTTGCATCTCATATATCAACACGGCGCGATTCGGACAGAGGGATATATTATCGGTATCGGCTTTGAAACCTTTGAACGGATGCTGTTACCGTGGTTGCAACAACCGCATGCTACAGACAGCACTGGCTTGAGTTTCACGGCGTTTGCCTCGCTGTTCACGTTGGGCCTCATGTTTCTGAGAAGACAGTTTATCTGGTTTCCTTTTCATCCGGCGGGCTATGCGCTCGGTTTATCCGCAGGGATGGTGTGGGTCTGGAGCGCGGTGTGTGTCGGTTGGTTCATCAAAGCGATCTTGCTCAAATTCGGAAGCTTGCGAACCTACCGGAAAACGGCTCCATTCTTTATCGGATTGGTTTTGGGGGACTTTTTGACCGGAACGTTCTGGAGTTTAGTGGGTGCAGTTCTTGAGATACCTGTGTATCGGGTCTGGTATTAAAGTTGTAGGTGAACTGGAATTTTTAAGTTGACACTTCAGCGGGTATATGGTAGTGTTATGAGTTAAAGAAGCACACGCACGGTTAGAGTATGAACGTACGCTTAAACAAAAAGCATCAAAAGACATTGGAGGCGATTTTTAGCACACAAGTCCCTGCTACGTTGCAATGGCGGCGTATTGAAGCCCTTTTCATGGCACTTGGTGCTACAAAAAAGGAAGGAGGCGGATCGATTGTGACTTTTAAACTGAAAGATGAAGATGCCCTTTTTCATCGGCCTCACCCTCAAAAAGAGGCAAAGCGATATCACATCCGAAAAGCGAGAGAATTTTTACAACAGGTAGGAATCACACCATGAAAACGATGACGTACAAAGGCTATACCGCAGAAATTATCTATAGCGATGAAGATGAATGTTTTGTCGGCCATATTGTCAATATTGATGCGATATCAGGTTTTCATGGTGATACTGACGCTGAGTTGCGCGATGCCTTTGAAAACATGGTAGAACTCTATATTGAGACACAGGAAGAACCGGAGAACCCACCACAAAAACACTTTGCGGGGAGATTGCTGTCGCGTCTACGTCAAGCACTGCACCTATAGAAATAGAATTTTTGTTGCCATTATAAAAATAAAACCACGAAAACAGGGAATATACCGGTGAAGATATGCCTTATCGTTTTTGCTAAGAATCCAGTGCCGAACCAAGTCAAAACGCGACTCGTGCCGACGCTTTCACCAGAACAAGCGGCAGTACTCTATACTGCGTTCCTTACAGATTGGTGCGAGACGCTTGCTGACCTCCCTGACGTGGATCGCGTCATCGCGTATACACCACCAGAGGCACAACCCGATTTACAAGCCTTAATCGGAGATGATGTTATCTACATCCCACAAATAGGAGCAGACCTCGGGGAACGACTGACTTCAGCAACACAGTGGGCAGCTAAACAAGGATACACAAAGATATTATTCGTCGGATCCGATAGTCCAACTTTACCGATTTCGTACATATCTCAAGCGATCACACTACTCGATTCACGGGATACTGTCATTGGACCAAGCACAGATGGCGGCTATTACCTCATCGGTTTTTCAGTAGAGACTTTGGCAACCACAATACCGCACGTATTTGAGGACATCGCATGGAGTACGGCGGAAGTTTTTCAACAGACAGTGGCGCGTATTCATGCAGCAGAGGCAACTCTTGGACTCCTACCACCGTGGTATGATATTGATAGAGCCGAGGATTTAGCATTTCTGCATACCCACGTATCGGCGATGCGACTTGCAGGCGACAGCGTCCAAGCAGTCAGAACAGAATCTTTATTGACAGAACTGTTTTCATAAAAAGAAAGGAACTCAATAATGGGACAATTAGATGGGAAAGTTGCGATTGTAACGGGTGGAAACCGAGGCATCGGTAAAGGGATTGCGAAAGGTCTCGCCGCTGAAGGTGCGAGTTTGACTATCGCTGCAAGGAATGCCGAACTTCTTGAGGAAACCGCTAACGAACTCCGGGCAAACGGCACAAAGGTGTTGGCTGTGCCGACCGATGTAACGGACGAGGCACAGATCAAAGCACTCTTTGAAAAATCAATGGCGGAATACCGGCGTTTGGACATCCTTGTGAACAATGCGGGTGCATTCGATGCCGGTCCCATAGATGAACTCTCAACAGAGGCGTGGGATTGGGTTGTCGCTGTGAACCTCAGCGCGCCGTTTCTCTGCACGCGCGAGGCATTCGGGATTATGAAGGCACAAGGTGAAGGTGGACGTATCATCAACATTGGCAGTATCTCGTCGCATCGGGTGCGTCCGCTCACTGCGCCCTACAGTGCCACTAAATTCGGTATCTGGGGTCTGACACAGGTAACAGCACTTGAAGGCAGACCGCACGGGATTACGGCGAGCTGTTTGAAACCCGGCAACACTTATGTCGAACGCATCCAGAACCGTCCACAGGCACCGACCGAGCCGATGATGGACGTTGACGCTCTCGCACAAGCTGCCGTTCTGATGGCAACACTTCCACCGAATATAAATATGTTAGAAGCAACTGTCTTACCGGTCGGTCAACTCTATATTGGTAGAGGATAACACGCAGCCGGAGAAAATCATGAAAGTGAATCGGGATCAATTCATGGAAGAAGGGTATCTCGTTCTACGGGGAGTGGTTCCACCAGAAGAACTGGATGCACTTCGGGAGAGTTATGAACTGATGGTATCACGCCAGCGGGAGATCTGGGCGCAGGAACGGGCAGCGAACGATCCACCCGGCGGCGTATGGGAGACTTCGCCACAACCGCGCTTACTACTCGGACGCAATCCTCTGGCAGGACTTGTTGACGAGAAAACAGCAAACACTGTCGAGATTTGGGCACACGAAAACATGCAAGGTGCCAGCACTGAGCTGCTCGGCGAGGAAGATGCTGGTGTTACCGAGATGATGCTCATGTGCAGCCCAGTTAAAGACTGCGGACCCGCCACTTGGCATCGCGACCATCACCCAATTGATACTGCACCGCTACAAGGCTACATTGACGATATTGTGGAGACGGGACCACGCTATGTGCAGTGGAACCTTTCACTTTATGACGATAGTGTACTTTGGGTACTCCCCGGCAGCCATCTGCGCGTCAACGCTGAAGCGGAAAATCAGCAATTGCTGGCAGATCCGAAAGTCCCGTTACCGGGTGCCGTTCAGACGCATCTTAACGCAGGCGACGGAGTCGTCTATATCCTGCCCATTTTGCATTGGGGCAGCAACTACAGTCGGAAGATGCGGCGCACGATCCACGGTGGATTTGCAAATCACACCTATTACGAAGCATTTGACTACATAGATTACCTGTCGCCAGTAGTGCAAGACAAATTCCATCGGTGGAATTCGCGCAGCGAACAGATGCGAGTATGGACAGAAAATGCACTCCGAGCAGCTATCAACAAGAACGCCGATGCTTACCACACGGCACTCAATAATTTGCATCCGGGCAGAGGCGAAAAAGGAAAGATGCTCTCAACCGTTTTTCTTTGCAAAGCCGCCTGTTTCGTTGCGATGGCGCACGGAGATGAACTTGCAGACATTCCGGATGATCTTAAGAACCGCGGCAAAGGTTTTCACGCCATTACCCTTAATTGGGGACCGCCGTTCGCCGAACGGTTCACACAGAAAGAAGCGGCCATTTTGTGGGAACGTTTTCAGCCACTTGACGCGCTTCTCAAGACCGACGAAGAGTTGTACTTACCGGGTTTCCAATCCGGTCCGATGCACTACTATTTCAATGAAATGCCTGCCAATTTCGGTGTTGCAGATTTCATTGAAACATGGGAACTACAGCCGTGAACCGAGCATTCCGCTGAGATAGAAATACGCCTCTTCAGTATAACGGGGTAGGTTCTCAGGGTCTTCGACCTCCAACTCCAAAGTCAGGTCGCCTTGGTAGTCCACCTCTTGGAGTGTCTCGATAATCTCTTTGAGGTTGAGTTCACCGCGCCCGATACCGACGGATACAGCACCAAGATGATCCTTGAGGTGTACTGCATAGAGGCGCGACGCGAATTGACGAATCGCGGCAAGCGTATCCACACCGGATGAGTGGAAATGCCCAGTATCGATGCAGACACCGACCCGTTCGTCGGGAATAGCATCTAAAACCGTTTGGAAATCCTCCGCTTGTTCAAGGACATTCCCATGATGCGGTTCAAGCGTTAACTTGATCTGACTCTCTGCTGGCATGCGTTGCAACACCTCACGCACACAAGCAGTTACCCTATCCAATGCACCGGGATCTGTCCTACGTTGCGCGCCACTCGTTGTTAGATGTGTTGCCCCGAGTCCTTCGGCGATTTCGACACATCTTGCGATTGCGCCTGCGCGTGCGTCAACATCGGTATTGTCCTGCCCACCCCAGCCGGGTGGGTAGAGTCCGGCACACTTCATGCCGGATGCGTCAACTTTTGCTTTCATGCTGTCTATGTCAAAAGCGAGGGCAGCGTCAACGCTCCAGATAAGCGGTCCATGAATTTCCATGAGGCGATAGCCGATTTCCGGCGCGTTTTCTAAGGTTGCGGCGACCTCATCCTCGGCGTAGCCACGGTAACAGATAGAAGCACAAATAATATCCATCAAATCCCCTTTCTATTTAGCCAAAAACCATCAAGGAACTATAGCGTCTGATCAATCATCAAAATTTTCGGTGTGGAAACCCCTGTCTTTAGGGAGGGAATGAAACACCGCTCTTTTTTAGTTAGTGACAGGTTTTGACTACCGATGCCCCTGTCAAACATCGCTGCGCTATTAATATCGCCACGCAGAAACGACCTGTAGTCAGCGGTTTAACTCGTGGCGTGGACGTTTGGCATACGCTTCGCACAAGCCCCGTCCTTTAGGGTGGGGTTACTGACTTATTAATCGCACGTATTCATCGTGTGTTCCGATCCAAAACCAGAAGAAAGTGCCCCTCTTTCGGATGCAAGCGTACGATACTTAGGCCCGACCCTTGCCGACCAATAACTACGAACTTTCTTCAAGGTTAAAGATGGATGCGCTGGGTTCTGTTTTAGGAGTGCAAAACTTTTGTCAGCGAGCTGCTGAACATGATAAGGAAGGTCCTGGTAGTGTTTCCGAAAACGCTGGGTTTTTACGTGTTTTATATATCTTCGCATTTACCTGCTCGAAAATCAATGAGTGCCTCCTCCGCGAATCGTTCAAGTTTCCCTGCCTTAGCGTCTTCCTCAAATTGCTTATCCCACACTTCCGCTTCTACCCTATATGTCTCTAAGCGCTCGTGAAGTTCAATTTCTAACACTTTTAATAATTCTTTTTTCGTCTTTCTCTGACACTTTACCTCAGGAAGTTCTTGTATCCATCCAATCCATCCATCCACGCTTTGCTCTATATGGACTGTATAGGTTTCGTCAAATCCCTCCTCATGGACTTCAATAGTATGAACCTGACTCATGTGTAACTCCTTTTATATAGCAGTTCAAATATATCCAATTATATCGTATAAGAAGACCAGCTGTCAAACAATTCTCTTGAAAAATTGAGTAGACAAGATATAATAAACGGTATAATCAGTAGACTTGGAGTACACTAAAAGTGATTCAGCAAATCGAAATAACTTTACCTGAATACCCGCGTGGTTTTCATCTCGTTACAGATGAGATTATGAAATCGCTCGGCGAATTGCCGAGAGAAGGTATCCTGCATCTATTCATCAAGCACACCTCAGCAGGATTGACGATCAACGAAAACGACGATCCGACGGTTCGCGAAGACTTTGCCAACAGTTTTGATCAACTCGTCAAAGAGCGCGAACCCTTCTATAAACACACGATCGAAGGCGACGACGATATGCCAGCACATATTAAAGCGTCGCTCGTCGGTTTCACCGTCTCCGTTCCGATTACGAACCATCGCCTCAATTTAGGCATATGGCAAGGTATTTATCTATGCGAATTTCGGAATCGCGGGGGTAGTCGAAACCTAACGGCAACGCTCTATTATTAGTCTCTAAATGCGCCGGAGTATACTATAACGTACTATAGAGTTCGGCATGCCGTTTCAGCACGGCATCTGAATCCGGTGGATTGATCACCTCAATGGAGATAAACCCGCTATATCCGTCTTTTGCGAGAAGCGTGAGTGAATCCCGTTCGGTATCTGGCATTGGACCGTCATCTCCGAAATTGACGTGTGCGTGTCGGACTTTGCCACGTAGATGGACATACGCCACATCGACCGGCTCTCCATGCCGGACGTGGTGTGCTGCATGCCAATTTACATAAGTGTTTTGCGCTTCAGCGCGATGCAGTGTCTCCGCAACGTAACTACCGATGAGGTTACCGTGTGTCTCCAAACAGAGTGCAACGCCTGCGTCGCCCGCCAATCCGTCGCATTCGCGAATGCCATCCGCTTCCCAATCCAAAGTTTGAGAAACTTCAACTGGCGTGCTTGGCACTCTATCCCCAAAGATACGGATATTCGCCGCGCCCATGGTTGCTGCAAGCTCGATGTAACGCTTGAGGAGTTCAACCTGTTCGGTGCGTTTGTTCGCGTCTGGATCAATGAATCGGACACCGGTTGCGATGCAGGAGAGATCAATCCCGCTATCAACGAATTGGGCGCGTACCTCTCGAAGTTGTTGTGCGGTTGAATCCAATTCGACTCCGTGTCCATGATCCCACTCGACTCGGAGTTCTAAGTGTTTGTAGTCATACTGTTTCGCTTTGTCAATCAGTTCCGTCAACGTCAAGGGCGGACAGACAGACGACATAAATCCAAATTGCATGTAAAACCTCCAGTTTTTAGGTTAACCTCGAATATCAATAGATGAACTGTTTGCACTGCCGTTTCCACGTTTCCTAACGTTAATTTTAACAGGCAAACGCCTCGTTAATTCCTGAATGTGGCTG
Organism: Candidatus Poribacteria bacterium; assembly: GCA_026706025.1. Taxonomy (NCBI): domain Bacteria; phylum Candidatus Poribacteria; species Candidatus Poribacteria bacterium. The sequence goes on along the minus strand of JAPOZO010000081.1, from coordinate 14,041 downwards.
ATGAGAAAAATGTTACGACCCTGCATGCGAAGTCCTTCCAATGCCCCAATGGCAGTATCAAGTGTTTCGGCATCAAGCGTACCGAACCCTTCATCAAGGAACAGTGAATTGAGCTGTGCGCGTCCACGACTGAGTTCCGAAAGTGCGAGTGCCAAAGCGAGACTCGTCAGGAACGATTCCCCGCCAGAGAGCGTCTCAACAGGACGTTCTTCATTCGCATTCCAGCGATCTACGACAGACAAGTTACCGATACCCTCAACTTTAAGTTGGTAACGCTCTGAGGTGAGGTATTTCAACTGTTCATTTGCTAAACTGCCCATCTGCTTGAACATAATCTCCAGTGCGAAATCGCGTAAATCATTGGCAGGGATTGTCTCCTGTAACCTTTTCCAACGCGCCAATTCTGTCTCAGCTTCCGCTACTTCAATCCCGAGTTCCTCACGTTCTTTTAGTGCCTTTTTCAAGTTGTCAATACTCTGTTGTTGCGCGCCAATCTCTTGCTGTGTCTCTTGAAGCTGCGCTTCGATTTCTTTTAGTTGAGTCTCAATCTGTCCCAGTGCGTCCGGATTAAATGGTGTTTCCTCAAACCGAGTTTGCAACTCCGTAATCTCTAAGGCGAGTCGCTGGATTTCAGCTGCATGTGCATCAATTTGGTCTGTGAATTCCTGTATCTGGTCATCGTCCCGAAATGCACAGTCATGCGCCTCTGGTGAGTCGAACCCTGCGTCTTTTAACTTGTCAAAATAGGTTTGGCGTGCCGCTTCAAACTTTTGATCGGATTCCTCGCGCTGATTCTTACAAATTTCGTAAGCAGTCTCCTTTTGGGTGAATAAACTTCGGCTGTCCTGCAATCGTTGCGCGGCTTGATCGCTCTCGGTTTCTTTCGCCTGTAACTCTGCCTCTAACTTGTCAATAGCCTCATTGATTTCGGTTCCTATTTCCAATCCACCGGTCTTCTCGCGAACGGCATTCAACAACGTTTCCGCTTCGCGTTGATACTCATCTATTTCGGCTTGTAACTCCTTGTGAGACTTCCGTAGACTCTCAAGACTGCTCTGACCTGACTCAATTTTGATGTTAAGTACCTGAAGTTGCGCCTCAGAGGTGTCGCGCTCATCGTTACGCACCTCAACGGTCTCAATCTTATCTTGAAACTGATCCTTAGCTTCCTTCGGCGTAACGCCATGAAAAGTGTCAGGCAGGAATTCCCAAAAACGGGTCTTGATAGATTTGATGTCCGCTTCCAAATCCTTAACGTCATCACTGACTTCCTTTAACTGCTTGTCAGTTTCGCTCAAGACCTTCTTCTCATTAGCGATATTGTTTTCACAAACTCCGAGTTGTTGCAATGCCGTTTGATAATCATGCGACGCTTGCGTATGTGTTTGTTTGGCTTCTACGAGGTCTGCAATAGCGGTATCTGCCTCGTTAATCCGCTCAGTTGCCCAATCCGGCGAAACATCAGTGTCCGGATAGATCTTCTGCCACTCTGTGAGAAGTTGTGCCATCTCACTTCGGAGTTCCTCTATTTCCGTATCACAATTTTTAATTTGTTCAGAATTGTTATGTCTATTCTGTTTAGTTTGCGTCTGTTTCGTCGTTAAAGCCTGCATTTGGTCTTGCGCGGTTTGCGCGTCGGTTTTTGCATCTGCTAATGCAGCTTCAGCATCTTGTAGCAAGTTTTCATTTTCATCTTCCACAACATCGGCATATGGATGTTCCATAGCACCACACACCCGACACGGTTCGCCAGCGTGGAGGCGTTGCCGGAGCTGATTGATTGGATTCGCTAAAAGCAGGGATTCCCGCTCCGTTTCGCAACGTTGAACGACTTCATTGGCTTGCTGACACACTTCGGTTTGATTTGCTAAGTCGGCCTCAATCTGTTCGAGTTCAGCATTCAACGTCTCTACAGTCTCATTTAAGTCGTTCAGTTGGTTTTCAGTATCTGCCAAATCATTTTTCGCTGCTTCATATTTCTGTGCGATGGGTTGTGCCTTAGCCGCTTGCTGCTTTCTGGCAGCCCATTTCTTGTCGGTACCAGTTGCGAGTAGTTTATTCAAATCATTTTTGGCGTTTTCTAATGCAGCCTCTGTCTCTGTCTTTTCAGCGAGACGTTCTTCGCAAGTTTCGGACAACTTTTCAATTTTACGCTTTAACGACGACACTTTTTTTTCCTGCTGCAATTTGCTCGCCGATGCTGTCTCCAACTGCTTTTGATGTGCTGTCAATTCTGCCAGCAAACCGGTTGCATCGTTAAGACGTTGTGGGCTATTCGTAGGCAGGCGATTTGCATGTAAGAAGGTTTGTGCTTCGTCAATCCGTTCCTGCAATTGGATTTTCTCAGTTTGCTTTTGGGTTAATTCGCTTTCCAATGTATCAATCTGTTTGCCCAAATCCGCCAAGTCTGGAGTCCGTTTCTCTGCCGCTGTAAACCGATCTTCTGCCCATTCTACATCTGACTTCGCTTCAGTGTAAATTTCCACTCGCCGATCACGCTCAGTGGATGCATCCTGATACATCTTCGCTTTTTCGTCAAAAACGGCTTGATCGGTTTTAGCTTGTTCCACTGCCTCCATTTTCTCTGTTTCAGCCGAACTTAATGCCGCTGTTGCCTTTTCAAGTTCTGATTTCGTAGTATCAAATGCCTGTTTTTCTGGGAGAAGACGTTGGGCAAGATTCGCATTTTCGAGTTCCACCCGAACTGCATCAATCTCCGCCTGCTGGGCTAAAAGCTCATCTTGTCGCTTTTCTGAAGATTGGAGTTTCTCAAAGTCCTCCGTCCTTTTTGTTTCCCGGGCTTTTTCTTTTTTTGCCTGCTGAATCTCTTCGCCTAATTGTTTGGCTTCCTTTTGTAGTCTATCAAGTTCGACTTCAGCATCTATGAGCTGCTCGCGAGAGGCCTCTGGAATTTTATTTAATTTATCGTAGACTTCGGCGTTTGCTGCCTCAACTTTGCTAACTTTGTCATTTAAAACCTTTTTCAGTACATCGTAGATACTGATGCCTGCGGTTGCCTCCAAAATTGTGCGTCTCTTTTCGTCAGTTGCTTTCAGAAATGCCGCGAATTCTCCCTGTGCCAACATGACGGACCGTCTGAAGGCATCAAAATCAAGTCCTAAGATAGATTCTACCTCCTGAGCGACTTTGGTGGTGATTAACTCGTCGGAATCATCAAACAATTGCCCTTTAGGAGAACCTTTGCGTTTAATAGACCACGTTGCATGGTAACGCGTGCTGTTCGCCTCAAAATATACTTCAGCAAAACCCTCCGTTTCGCCATGGCTAATCAGATGCCTCGGATGTTGGTTTGTAGTTCCACTCAGGCGTGGTGTTTTACCATAGAGCGCGACACACATAGCGTCCAGCAGGGTAGTTTTCCCAGAACCGGTTGGACCGGTAATCGCCACCAATGAAGCATCATCCAACGGCGACTTCTCAAAATCAATCTCAACTTCTCCACGAAAACTATTTAGACCCTTAAGTTTCAATTTACATATTTTCATTCGGATTCCTCAACCATCTGGACTAATTCGCTGAAAGTCTGCGTCAAGATTTCATCGGGTGGATTACCATCGTAGTTTACTCTGTGAAATTGCTCGAAGATTTCCTCGGGACGCTTCATATCCTCAACGGGAATTGTCGGTCCCTGCTTTGTCTCTGGCAGCTCGACTTCAACGCTCAGGACATCGCCGCCACGGTCACTGAATGCTTTCCGAATTTCATCACTGATACCGACCCTCGGTGCATCTAATTTCAGTTTGACTTGGATATACTGTCCACGCCACTCGCCTGTCATTGCTTGTGACAAAACAGCGACTTCATCACCCTCTACAGTGCGTAATTCTTTGAAAATAGGAATCTCAATTTCTTCATCTCGGATGAGCGTGGCATCACCAGATAACTCCAATAGATATACCTTTTTGCGATACCCCGTTTCGTTGAACCGTAGTGGAACCGGCGAACCTGAATACCGGATCGGATAATTGGCACCCTTGATCGTCTGTGGTCTATGAAGGTGTCCGAGGGCAACATAACTCACATCCTCAGGAAAATCACTTGCGTGGACAGCGGTCGCGCCACCAATCTGTACATTCCGTTCAGAGTCGCTTATTTTTCCGCCTTGAACGAAGAGGTGCCCCATTAAAATCTTCGGGAGTCCCACAGGCATGGCAGCAACGCAATCGGCATACAACGCTTTGAACCTCTCACGATACCGTTCGCTCTTTTCTATTTCCGTTTCATAAGAGACATGCGGTAGCTCGGTTTCATAAAGGTACGGAACAGCAGCGACCATGACGCGTGGGTTGTCAGGTGGGAAGGGAAAAACGCATTCCGCGGGTTCTGTGACAAGTCCGACGACGTAAATTTTGCCCATTTTGAGAAATTCCCGTGGTGCCTCTAAGTGTCGAGCGGAATCGTGATTGCCAGCAGTAATCACTGTGTATGCATCGGTCTCGTTAAAGAGGCGGTAGAGGAATCGGTAATAGAGGTTCGTTGATTCCGATGAGGGGAGTGCCGTATCAAAGATGTCGCCTGAAACGAGGAGAAGTTCAACTTGATGTTCTTGGATTGTATCGAGAAGCCAATCCAGAAACGCTTTGTGTTCATCAGTGCGTTGACGTTCGTGGAGCCGTTGACCGATATGCCAATCGGCAGTGTGCAGTATTCTCATATTTTCGTGCGGTTACCATCCCTTGGAAATTGTTGTAAGGATCTAATATGTATTATCATAGCAGATACGAAAACCTCGTTTCAAGCAAATTAATTCGTTGCGAAAAAAAAAGGGACGTGATAGATTAAAACTAATGTTTGACGATTGCAATACTGCGGAAAATAAGGAGTTAGCTCTATGAAAAACAACGGACGGATTTTAACCGCAGAACTCGAAGAGATGCAAGTCTATGGGGAAACACGAGTCGGATGGGATGCGCACACACCTGTCAATGAAACCGTTGATGCGGATGGAAACCCACCCCCGGACCACAGAGGGTTTGGCGTAGCGGATCCGGATTCTCCGAAACGTCGGGTCTACGATGATCCGGAAGTCGAGGCACTCCGTGAAAAACTACGCGAACACAACGGTATCCGCGGACTTGAAATCTGCGATCCGCATGAAGTCAAGAGAGCCGCTCGTATCTTCCATCGGGACGGGTTCGTTGTGGTGCGCGATCTGCTCACGCCAGAGCAACTCGCTCGTTGGAGAGACGGCTGCGCTGAGGCTCTCCGAGACATCCTTTCTATACCAGGATCTGGTAGTAGAAAATATGTGGCTGAAACCGGACGGTTGCCACATCGGTATAGCTACGGTACCTCTTCCGCTTCGAGACAGATGTTGCACCATCTGGCTTGGGCAAGCATGATTGACCTACCGACAACTACGCCGATTGTCACAGAGATTTTCGGATCTTCAGATTATCGCGTGTGGGGCTCTGGTGGCGATCTCTGTCTCCCCGGTGCTATAGAGTACCAACATCTGCATCTTGACGGTAGAGATCCACAACACCTCTCCGAAGCACGGATCGCCCAAGCGGAACGTCTCGGCGTTCAACTCCATAGAGATGACAACGGTAATCTTGATGTCCCGTCCCAAAAATTGATTATGGAGATGACGCCGCCGATGGTTACCATCAACTTCATCATGTGCGACCTCACTTGGGAAAACGGGCCGATTCGACAAATTCCGGGAACACACACGTTACAACAGAACCCGCCGCCGCCCGGGGACGAACCGGATTGGATGAAACATTCAACGCTCGTTGGTGCGACTGCCGGTTCCGGCGTATTCCGAGATAACCGGGCATGGCACGGCGCAACGCCAAATTTGTCAAAAGAAATTCGGGCACTCCCAAATGTTGAGTATATGGCACCGTGGCGTACACAGCACGGCTTCAGTCGGATTATGCCTCACGAAATTTGGGAAACTCTGACACCGGACGCTCAGAAATTGTGCGACTGGATCAAGGCTGAACCCGGAGTCTGGCCTCCAGGTGCGGGTATTATGCACCCACTGGCAAGCCAGCGCGAAGCCGCAAAGAAATCATAGAAGGAGATAACAGATGTTAAACTGGGGAGTTATGGGGGCAGGCGGTATCGCCTATGTCTTTTGCAACGGAATGCGTTTCACAGACTCAGGAGAGATTCTTGCAGTTGCCAGTCGCACCCAGGAACGCTTAGACAGACTCGCTAACGATTTCGGCATCCCTCGCCAATACAACGATTACGCCGATCTGTTGACAGATGACGATATTGACGCTGTCTATATCGCGACGATTCACCCGCTGCACGCGGAGTGGGCGATAAAATGTGCCGAAGCGGGAAAACACCTACTGGTTGAAAAACCGATCAGCATGAGCCATGCGGAAACCGCCGCGATGGTAGACGCTGCACGCGAAAACGATGTCTTCCTCATGGAGGCTTTTATGTATCGGTGCCACCCACAGATCGCCAAAATGGTTGAACTGATACAAGATGGCACAATCGGTAATGTCCAAGCCATTCGTGCGACTTTCGGTTACCGTTCAGGTTTCAACCCTCAGAGCCGTCTCTACAACCGTGAAATGGGGGGTGGTGGTATTCTTGACATCGGGTGTTATACCGCCTCAATGGCACGGAAAGTCGCGGGTGCAGCGGCGAATAAACTTTTTCTGGATCCGATTTCTGTGAAAGGGAACGGTAAAATTGGTCCGACAGGTGTAGACCACATTGCGGCAGCGACCCTGAAATTTGAAAATGACATTATCGCCGAGATCATTTGTGCCGTTGAATGCAATTATGGGAGTAACGTCATTATTTACGGCACGGAAGGCACGATAACGATTCCGAATCCGTGGCTGCCATCATCGCCGTGCCGTGGTGCGAGAACGCCGTTGCCATCAGATACAACCTTCCCCGCAACACAACTGATCGTTCAATCGTCCCAAAACCGAGAAACAACTGAAATAATAGTCCCTGCCGACAGAGATCTATTTACCTACGAAGCGGATACGGTAGCAGCGCATGTCGCTGATAGACAGGCACCGGCGATGTCTTGGGAGGACACACTCGGCAATATGCAGTTGCTCGACGCTTGGCGCGAAGAGGTGGGCATCGTTTCGTAACAAACCATTTCTTCGGATAAAATGTGAGGCAAACAGTGCAACTCCTTCTAATCCTGATGATAATCTGGTGTGCTGCACTGATCTGGTGCAGCTTCAAAGAGACAAGGCGATTCTTACCCTTCGTCTTTACGGTGGTCTGTGTTTCCGGAGGTATCATCTTTTTGGCGTGGCAGGCACTCGCGGATGAATTCTTTTCTTTTCGGTTCTGGAAATTTAAATGGCGCAGCTATGAAGAGCACTTCAGGACCCTTTCCGGTCTTATCATATTCCTGACGATTGTTTATGGCGCGCGCGTCCTTGGGACTCGGATAGACAAAAAGACGGACACGAGACCTTAGCAAACATCAATACGACGCTTGACCAGCACGCCGCACCCTGTCATTCTCAAAATCCTTCAATCGAACCACGAAGGCGAACTCGTCACCATCATCGGCGATCACATCGACTAAAAATCGAGCCAGCGGAATTGGAAGATACGGAGATTGGAAGTTAGAGGACATTCCAGCATCCATCTGTTCCCTCCATGCTTTTCCCATCAATATCTCTATTATGCGTAAGTCCCGTTATTGCAAGGTGTGTTGTATTTACTAAGAAGATCAAGTTCGATCGCCCTACGAGAAAACGTGTTCTCTTCCACCAAAACACATAAACAATCCACGTTATTTTGAACTGCACACGGCCATTTTTCGTGGCTCGCAGTAAGTCTATTTCTAAGTGACTGTGTTTGACCGATATATAAAGGATAATATTTTATATCACCCTGTTGATTACGTGCTTCCTTTGTAAAAATGTAAACACCACCAACATCGTTGAATGTTTCCGTTCCAAGTGTATAGGCTTCAAAAACATGCTTCCGTCCAGAAGCTCCTTGAAATTCTACATTTGTAATTTTTGGCATTTTATTTTCCTTTTCCCGACATATCTATTCCCAGTTATAGGGGAAGGGAAGTCAGACCGACGAGTAACGTAGGAGTCAAATTGTTACTTACTTAGGATTCCTCTTGAATATCGACTATTTGAGACCTGCTAATTATATTTGGATTTATATCGTAGCGTTTTATTAGGTCTTCAAAATGAATGTTAAAATAATCATTGACGGTTGGGGATATTACTATCTTTTTCAGTAATGTATGTAAGTTAACTTTGATAGGGATTCCCTTAGGTGCGCCATTTATTGGGTTTTCGTAATCTCGCAATAATGAGGCATCAGTCCTGAACATTTCGTCACTATAAAATGGTATTTCAGATGTATAAACACGCCCCAAAAATTCTTCACAGACATCCTCAAATGAAATTATTGCTCTGACTTCGTGTTCGTCCTTATATACATCCCTTTTGTGCAAAAAGGGAGCATAAAATAATTTGAGTACGTTATCAGGATCATTTAAGTCTATTGACGGAAAATCTTCATAACCTCCAATATCCTCCGTCAGATAATCCTTATATTTCACCTTACCTATATGGATATTGTATTCATCAGATTCCAAACTTTCGATGAGGTCGCCTACAGTGGTTTGAATCGCTATTGATGTTGGACTTTTGTCTCCATATTCTGCCCACATCGAATGACTTTCTTTTCCCCTCTGAAACCATGAGTTACAATACATGAGATGGCTTAAAAAGTCCCTTAGTAATTGTTCAAATACACGACCAGATTCCGTTTTTTCCTGCTCTGGGTCAAGTTCCCTTAACGACTTTCTCGTTCTGTAGAATGCCTCATCGTCACATATTAGTGTGTTCTTTTCATCTAATAAGGATATTTTGCAGATTTCATCTAAGGATTTATTTGATAGTGTTCCTTCAAATTTGTCATTATATGAATAGACGTTCGGAAAATAAAGTGTGTTACTATTGAGCATTGCCAAAAACTTATCAATATGCATGTATCGCCATAAAGGTTTTGTATGGTATGGAGTCTCAAAGTAGCAAGGACTGTCTTTGTAGGGCATTATGTATACTTTACTTTATGTACGAGTGAATGATGTTTTGGACATCCAATTCTTGCATTTGGGTGGATAGGATACCTACAAAGAAGTAGGTAAATGCATTCCTATCCGATGGCTAACGATAGGATACCACATTTTTTCAAAAGAGTCAAGTTTTTGGGTGACCCTTGGAGTGAGCGATAAAAAACTTGAAAGTTTTTCCGATTGATTATATACTCTCTATAGCAATAGTAATATTTCGCGACAAAAGGAAACGGATGCATGAATATCCTCGTCCTACACGGACCGAATCTACATCTCTTGGGGAAACGCCAACCCGAGATCTATGGACACGAAACCCTGTCAGACATCAATACGATGCTCGACCAGCACGCCGCAGCCTCGTCGCACCCAGTCGTTCTTAAAATGTTTCAATCTAATCACGAAGGTGAACTCGTCTCCATCATTGGGGACCATATCGACTGGGCAGACGGTATCTTGATTAATCCGGCAGCCTATACACACACGAGTGTCGCCATCCGAGACGCGCTCTCTACTGTCGCAGTACCTGTCATCGAGATCCATCTCTCTAACATTTACGCCCGCGAGGCATTTCGGCATCATTCTTATATCTCGGCGATCGCAATCGGTGTGATTGGCGGTTTCGGATCCCATAGTTACAAACTGGCACTTGAAGCCATGATCCACAACCTGCAACTAAAAATGGAGCCATCAGCCTAAACACCAAGTCTCTATGGAATAGAACTTACGCATTTATTCATAAAGTCTCTGATAAGGAGAATCAAAAAACGCAGCCTGAAACGAAGTGAAAGGCGACTCGAATACGAAGAACGTCAAAGTACAAACCTCGTTGTTTATCCGCAAGGAAAATTAAAAATATGGCAAATAACCGATTCATACCGTTTAGTCGTCCTTGGATTGATGATACTGAAATCGAAGCCGTTAGCCAAGTGCTCGCCTCGAAATGGATCAGCACGGGAAACAGAGTCCGCGAATTTGAACGCGCCTTCGCCGAATACCTCGGTGTCAAGCACGCCATCGCTGTCAGTTCTTGTACCGCGGCGTTGCATCTGAGCCTCGTCGTAGCCGGTATTGGCAGCGGCGACGAAGTTATCACAACGCCTTACACTTTCACCGCGACTGCTGAAGCGATTCGATATGTCGGTGCAAAGCCCGTGTTTGTGGACATCCATCCGGATACATTGAACATCGACACAAGTAAAATTGAGCAGGCGATAACACCCCGTACAAAGGCGATCCTTCCGGTTCACATCGCTGGTATCCCGTGCGACATGGATGCGCTGCAGGACATAAGTCAAAACCACAATCTCACGCTCATTGACGACGCCGCGCACGCCATTCCAGTTGAATACAAAGGACAGCACATCGGTGCTATCGGTGACCTGTCTGCCTTTAGTTTTTATGCAAATAAAAACCTCACCACAGGCGAAGGCGGTATGATTACCACCAACAGCGACGCATTCGCTAAACCGCTTCGCACCATGCGGCTCCATGGAATTGATAAAGACGCTTGGGCACGTCAATCGCAGCGCAATATTTGGCGTTACGACATTGCGACTGAAGGTTATAAATACAACATGACCGATATCCAAGCGGCGATGGGGTTGTGTCAGCTCATGAAACTCAACAAACAGCATGAACGCCGCCGAAATTTCGCACAGATCTATCAAACGGAACTGGCAAAATTTTCGGAGATAAGCACCCCCGTAGCACCGAATGATTCGCGCGAGCATGCATGGCATCTCTACATTATCCAGCTCAACACCGGCAACCGAGACGAATTCGTGGAAGCCCTACGTGAGGCGAACATCGAATGCAGTGTCCACTATATTCCGTTACACCTCTTCGATTTTTATCAGGAACGGTACGGCTACCGTGTCGGCGATTTCCCGTACGCTGAAGCGGCATTTGAACGCGTTGTGAGTCTCCCACTTCATCCAGGGTTAACCGAGAAGGATATCCACATTGTGATTGATACAATCGGGAAAACTTTGGCATCATAGTCGGGCAGCGGAATCTTCTATTCTAAGGTTCAACACGCACATTGGATACACGATGGAGACACCTATCCCTACGGCCCCCAAACTCTACCAAATCATCCCCGCCGAGGTCTGCTTCTCGTGTGATGTCTGTTGCAGGTTCTTAGAGGCGGACAGTCCGCTCGCACCTATCTTCACCGAAATGGAGAAAGAGAACGCCGTAGCACATGGTGCCGACCCAACACACTTTCGTCCGCAAGCAGATGGCGCAAGTGCGCAAATCCAACTCAAACGCCACAACGATTTCTATATCTGTGCTTTCTTTGAACCAGAGACAAGCCATTGCACGATCTACTCAATCCGTCCGCTTGATTGCCAACTCTATCCGTTCGCGCTCATGTTCAACGAAGATGGAAGTGAGGTAGTACTCGGCGTGGATACGCTCTGCCCATTCGGTGAGGAACACCTCGAAACGGAAACATTCCAGCAACAGATCCGCAATGTCATTGATTACATTGAATCCGAAGAGGTTACCGCACAAATTACAGCGAATTGGAGCCTTATCGGTGACTATCAAGAGACTGTGACGATCGTGCATAAACTCGGTAGAAGCGATCTCCTTGTCGCGATGTTTGAGAAAAACTAACAGATGCGACTTCAACCACTTACACTTAACGACACACCGATTTTTGACCTACGCGCGCATCGCCCCTGTACGCGTCTGTCTCATTATGCCTTCGCACCGCTTTATGTCTGGCAAGAACATTTTCAGTTTTATTGGACACTGCTCTCGGATTATCTCTGTATCTTCGCAAAACAGGGCGACGACTATTTCATGCCGATACTGCCGATGCCGTGTGAGACCGGAAACCCTACCTACCTAAATGTTATTTGCCAAGCATACCAATTCATGTTAAAATCCAATCGGAATCGGCACATCACTCGCATCGAAAATGTGCCACAAAAGATGATTGTTTTCTTTCAAAAGAATGGGTTTCGTGCCACCTTGAAAGAGACGGAATATCTCTACGAAACAGAGGCACTTGCAGGGCTGCGAGGGGATCGCTACAAACAACAACGCCACGCATACAACGGCTTCGTAGCGAAATATCCGTCAGTAAAGTTGCGTCCGTATACCGCAGCCGATCAGGGTGCGTGTCTCGCGCTGTATAATAGATGGCGCGAGATGCGGTCGGCAAAGTCCGACGATCCAATCTATAATGCGATGCTCGACGACTCACAGTCGGCGCACCGAATTGGGATTTCACGTGCGAATGCGCTCGGACTTCTTGGCAGAGTTGTCCGCATTGATGGGGAAATTAGAGGCTATACCTTCGGCTATCCACTAAACGCGGAGACGTTCTGCGTGCTGTTTGAGATTACTGACCTCGGCACAAAGGGGTTGGCACAGTTTATTTACCGCGAATTCTGTAAGGAATTGATGGATACTTACAGATGGATTAACGCCATGGACGATTCTGGGTTAGAGAACCTAAAGCGCGTTAAACGTTCCTATCATCCTTGTCAACTGCTTCTGTCATACAATATCCACCTCACCGAACCGCAAGGAAAGTAAAAAAATGAAATCGGCACTCATCTTTCTCAACGGCTATTATGACACACGGCATCTCGACTTCTACCGTCAAGAGATTGTAACCGCGGTGGAAGACCGTTTACCGCTTATCTGTGCCGATGGCGGAATCCGTATATTTGAAGAATTAAATCGGGGTGTAGACACGCCGCTTGTTCCAGATATCCTCATTGGAGACATGGATTCGGTTGATGATCGGGGTCACAAACCCCTCCCACAAGCAAAACAGATTGTTCAGGAATGGATTGGACAAACGGACAAAGACTATACCGATGGACAACTTGCTGTGGACTATGCCTTGGCAGAATACGGATGCCGACACATTATTATTTATGGGGGTTTACCGCGCCCGGAAGGATATGAAACAGATCAGTTTCTTGGTAACCTAAAACTGATGCGTTTCGGACATTACCGAGTGTCTACAGACGAACATTACAGTGCCGAAATGCGAGACCCGAAACAGACGATTCACTATGTCTTATCAACCCTCCGATTAACCCGAAAAAATAGTGCGTTGCAACGCGTCTCGCTTATCGCTGAAGTCCCAAACGTCATTGTGGAAAAGAGCGAAAATTTGCGTTGGGATTTGACATCGCTACATATCCACCCCGACCTAACAAACGCGCTCCGCAACGAGTTCGTGGAAGGTGCGGAATGGGCATCCCTCCGCTTGGTTGAAGGGTCTACTCCTGTCTACGTGATTCACAACTGGTAGGCAAGCACTTTCTTGAGCGTTTCTGTGTCCAGATTCGCACCGCTCATCACCATCACGACGTTTTTCCCTGCTAATTTATCTGTGAGTTTATGTGCAGCTGCAAGTGGTGCTGCTCCCGCACCTTCCGCCAAGTTGTGCGTCCACCGTAACGCGGAACGGATACCCTCTGCAATTTCCGACTCGCTGAGCAAGACCATGTCGTGAATGCCTTTTTTGATAATGGAAAACGGTATTGAGAACGGCACACGCGTCGCGAGTCCATCTGCGATTGTATCGCAAGAATCCGTCTCCATACGCTGTCCAGCTTGCCATGAGCGATAGATAGCGGGGGCATTTTCCGCTTGTACACCAATGACCTTGACCTTCGGATTGATCGCCTTCGCAACGGTAATAGCACCACAAGAACCGCTTCCACCACCGATCGGCACGATAATCGCGTCCACATTCGGTAGACTTTCAAAAATCTCAAGCGAATAGGTACCGACACCGTGGAAGAGTGCTGGTTCCATGCAAGGGTGAACATAGTAAAGCCCACGTTCAACTTGGAGTTTTTCACACAACACAAGTGCCTCGTCAAAATCGGCACCGTGTTCAATCAGTTCTGCTCCGAACGCTTGCATCGCACTATTCTTTTCAGGGTTATTCCCATGCGGTACAACGACGGTCGTCTTGACACCAAACTGTGCTGA
>JAPOZO010000080.1 GCA_026706025.1 Candidatus Poribacteria bacterium | reverse complement strand
CCATGCAACAGTCTTCTATCGCTGAATACTTAGCACCCGAAGCACACGAACAAGGGATCCAACAAGGGATCCAACAAGGTGCTCAAGAAACTATTCGTGAGAATATCCTTGAGGCACTCGCCTCTCAGTTACAGCCTGAAATTGCTGAAACTTTCAAATCCGATTTGGAGGCGATTAATGATTTGCAGCGTCTTAAGCAGCTTTTCCGCACCGCAATGCGGGTGGAAACACCAGAAGATTTCACACAGGCATTGAACGAAAATGGTGAATGAACCATACTGTAGTTTTTCTGCAAGTTACCCTACATTTTCTTTCTAACTTGCATTTATCTTGGTTTATAGTAAAACCTATTAACGATACACCCATAGAAAGCGGCGGAACAAATCCTGAAGAAACACCCCAGCAAAAACCCTGCAATGGGGAAGTTTGTTGTTTTCTCAAAGGGTCATTTCACTTTTCGGTTTTACTATAAAAAGTATTAAAGGAGACATTTCTGTGTACAAAACAGCGTTCTTAGGGTGCGGAGGTCGCGCCCGTGCGCATGCGGATGCTTACCGCTTCGTCAAACGCGGCAAAATTGGCGCAATTTGCGATATGAACGAAGAACTGCTCAACAGTTTCGGAGACGACTTTGGGGTTTCGTCACGTTATACCGACTTGGATGAGATGCTTGAAAAAGAGAAACCGGATGTGCTTCACATTGTCACTGCACCGGTGTTACGGGGGACCAATCAGCGTATTCGGTATTCGCTGATGAAACAGGCATCCGATGCCGGTGTGCCAGCGGCGATTGTGGAAAAGCCGATTGCCGTTGAAAGCGAGGACTGGAAACAGCTTGCCGGATTAGCGGAAGAGACACAAACAAAGTTCGTCGTTAACACACAACTCAATTTCCATCCGAAAAACTTGGAACTGAAGCGAGATGTCGCAGAGGGCAGAATCGGTGAAATCAAGTTTATTGATGCCAGCGCACGCAGCACACCGGTAGACCAAGCCCCCCATGTATTGCAACTCGTCTCTTCCTACATTGACAACTCGCGTCCAGTGCGGGTACTCGGACAGGTTTCTGGGGCTCAGGATTTGGAATCCACGCAGCCGTCCCCGATGCACGCTGCCGCTCAGGCACTATATGCAAACGGTCTTCACGTCTCGCTTGCATTCGGGACAGGTTTAGGACAGACAGTGCCTAAAGAACCGGATGCCGGGAACCACACCCACAAACGTGTCTTTGTCGTCGGGACAAAAGGGTTCGTGCACTGGCGGTTTAGCAGTTGGGAGCGTGCAACACCAGAGGGCGGTTACGAAAGCGGTCCGCTTGACTATGGGGAGCAGGATGTCGTCGCACAAGGCAACCTCACCGAGGCGGTCTTTGATTGGCTTGATGATGAGAGCAATGTGCATCCGACGCATCTCAAGCAATCTCTTGCGGAGTTCAACCTACTTTTAGGGATCTACTACAGCGGTGTAACAAATGAGATTATAGATCTACCGTTTGAACCGCCTGATGGATTGATTGATGTACTCCGAGAGAATCTATAGAAAGTTAACCTATATTTTCGCCTGTTAACATCCAACCGCTTGGTTTGATACTATAAATCATATTGAAGGAGACACTTTTATGTATAAAACTGCGTTCTTAGGGTGTGGCGGTCGTGCCCGCGCCCATGCAAGTGCTTACCGTTTTGTCAAGCGCGGCAAAATCGCTGCCATTTGTGATATGAACGAAGAGTTACTCAACAGTTTCGGAGACGACTTTGACGTTTCCTCACGCTACACCGACCTTGATGAAATGCTTGAGAAAGAAAAACCGGATGTGCTCCACATCGTCACCGCACCAGTGCTGCGGGGGACCAACCAACGTATCCGTTATTCGTTGATGAAGCAGGCATCTGACCATGGCGTTCCAGCAGCAATAGTAGAAAAACCGATTGCCGTTGAGAGCGAGGATTGGAAGCAGATCGCAGGGTTAGCGGAAGAGACGCAAACGAAGTTCGTCGTTAACACACAACTTAACTTCCATCCCCAAAACTTGGAATTAAAACGCGATGTCGCTGAAGGCAGAATCGGTGAGATTAAGTTCATTGATGCCAGCGCACGCAGCACACCCGTGGATCAGGCACCACATGTGCTGCAGTTAGTATCCTCTTATATTGATAACTCGCGTCCGGTGCGTGTGTTGGGTCAAATCGCGGGGAGAGAGCAGTTAGATTCCGCACAGCCGTCTCCAATGCATGCCGCTGGACAAGCCATATATGAGAACGGTCTTCATGTCTCCCTTGCGTTTGGTACCGGCATGGGGACGTTGGCATCGGACAGTGAAAGCACCGTTGCGCATAAACGTGTCTTTGTTGTAGGCACGAAAGGGTTCGTGCACTGGCGTTTCAGCAGTTGGGAACGCGCAACGCCTGAAGACGGCTACGAAGGCGGTCCGCTGAGCTATGGTGAACAAGATATCGCTGCACAAGGCAACCTCACGGAGGCGGTCTTTGACTGGCTCGACGATGAGAACAACGTGCATCCGACGCATCTCAAACAATCCCTCGCCGAGTTCAACCTCCTCTTAGGGCTTTACTACAGCGGGATAACAAACGAGATTATTGACCTCCCGTTTGAACCGCCTGATGGATTGATGGATTCACTCCGAGAAAAGTTGTAAACTGAGAAGCGTAAAACCGTAAAATATTAAAGGAGACATCTCTGTGTATAAAACCGCAATGTTAGGGTGTGGGGGCCGCGCCCGCGCACACGCTGATGCTTACCGCTTCGTCAAAGGTGGTAAACTCGCTGCAGTCTGCGATATGAACGAAGAATTACTCAATAAATTCGGAGACGATTTCGACATCTCTTCACGATATACCGACTTGGATGAGATGCTTGAAAAAGAGAAACCTGATGTCCTTCATATTGTCACAGCACCCGTGCTGCGGGGTAGCAATGAACGGATTCGCTATCCGCTGATGAAACAGGCTTCCGATGCAGGTGTGCCTGCGGCGATTGTAGAAAAACCGATTGCCGTTGAAAGTGAGGATTGGAAGCAAATTTCGGGACTTTCCAAGGAGACCCAAACGAAGTTCGTCGTCAACACACAACTCAATTTCCATCCACAAAATCTTGAATTAAAAGCAGATGTGGCGGCAGGACGGATCGGCGAGATTAAGTTCATTGATGCCAGCGCACGCAGTACACCCGTTGATCAAGGTCCGCACGTGCTGCAGTTGGTGTCGTCTTATATTGACAACTCGCGTCCAGTCCGTGTGCTGGGTCAAATCTCTGGCGGTGAACACTTAGATTCCGCACAGCCCTCACCACAATATGCGTCCGCGCGCGTGCAGTACGAGAATGGACTCCACGTCTCTGTCGCATTCGGTACAGCCATCGCGCCGACTGCCTCCGATGACCCGGTTGTCTTTTTCCACAAACGCGTCTTTGTTATAGGGACAAAAGGCTTTGTACATTGGCGGTTCAGCAGTTGGGAACGTTCAACGCATGAAGGCGGTTATGAAGGCGGTCCGCTGAACTATGGGGAGCAGGATGTCGTCGCACAGGGCAACCTCACCGAGGCGGTCTTTGATTGGCTTGATGACGAAAGCAAGGTACATCCGACCCATCTTGAGCAATCTCTCGCCGAGTTCAACCTGCTTTTGGGGATCTATTATAGCGGTATTACCAATGAGGTGATTGATCTTCCCTTTGACCCACCAGATGGGTTGATGGATCAACTGAGAGCCAAGTTGTAGTATAGATTTTTGTTCTCCTTTCACCGTATGGTGAGGTTGTAATGCCTCACCATAACGCGTATAAATGGAGGTATCACCGTGTCACTCTCAAAAATTGCGTGTCTAATATTTTTTCTATTAGGCGTAATAGGTCTTACAGCAGATGCGGAATTGGTCGGCTATTGGTCATTTGATGAAGTAGATGGCGCGGATGATCTCAGTGGAAACGGTAACGACGGCATCATCCGAGGTAACCCGAAGGTCATAGATGGAAAGTTAGGTGAAGCGTTAGAATTCAACGGCAGCACTGACTATGTTGAAATCCCAGATGCACCGTCGATTTCCGAACTGGAAGCACTGTCTCTCGCAGCGTGGATTAAACCGACAAAACTCGGGGCATGGGTTGCGGTTGCCGAAAAAGGTATCCACCTCAACTGGAGTTATGGATTTTTCATTGAACCTGATGGGACGCTCTCTTTTGAGGTCTCTACGGGTCCCGGCAACAATCTCGTCTGTTGTGTTGGCAATGTTAAAATGGAAATTGGACAGTGGTATCATATCTTCGGTTCGTACGATGGTGAGTCCGTAAAGGCTTATGTTGATGGCAAGTTAGAAGGCGAGATGGCGGGTAATGATGCTGTTCACATTACCGAAGGGCTGCCTTTCACGATCGGGAGTCGAAATGGTCAGAACCATTATGGTGGTGCTGTTGACGAGGTGGCGTTCTGGGACGAGGCAATCTCTGTTGAGGATTCGATGGAGCCGCTGCCTGTGAAACCCAAGGACAAACTAACAATTGTTTGGGGCGCGATAAAGGCATATCACTAAAAACGATGGGAACGTATTCTGAAAAATTTACGGAGCAAGGCTATATTGTCGTGGAATCGGCACTGAGTGAGACGGATCTCGTGCCGTTAATCACTGTTATTTCTGAAGCCGTTGATAGACGTGCCACCGAACTCCATAACGAAGGGATCATCTCTGACGCGTATGAAAAGTTGGCATTTGAACGCCGTTGGCATGCGATCCTAAAGGCGTGTGGCAGGGAGAATGAGGTTTTTGGCTGGCATACGCTTGTCTTCAGTGAGGCACTCTTTGACCTGATAACCCATCCGAAGGTGTTGGATGTGCTTGAGCATCTTATCGGTAGTGATATTCAGTTCAATGGTGATTTTTGGGTGCGTCCGAAACTCCCGAACGAAAAACTGACCACACTTCCATGGCACCAAGACAGTGCCTATATGCCGGACACCGAAAATGACACGCATCTAACTGTGTGGCTGCCATTAGTCGATGTCAAAACTGAAAACGGTGCTTTGCAATTCCTACCCGGAAGCCACAAGGCAGGTTTACAGGCGTATCACCGCGTTCCCGACGAAGCATTTGCTGTTCCCGTTCTTCCACCTACCTCATCCGATACCATCATTGATACTTTAGAGATGAAGAGAGGCGACTTACTCGTTTTTAACAATCTGGTTTTTCATCGGTCGTTATTCAACCGGAGCGACATCATCCGTTGGTCGGTAGATTTTCGGTTCAGCCAAACCGGTACTTCGTTAGATGGACTCTGGCACGAAGCGATTGCGTATCCTGCCCGTGCGCGCGAAACCCGACGATGTCCAACGTCATGGCAAGATTGGTATGCCCAATGGAAAGCCAGTCCACACAAAGATAGATTTGTTTAGCCTGTATATCCGTTCTGTTCTAAAAAGTGTTGTATTTGCATATTTTTTGTGTTATAATTTTTTTAAATATGACACAGAACAACTGTGTTGTACAGAAGCTGCGGAATGTACACAGTTTACCAATCTTTCTGGCTACACATAGGAGGTTACTCTGTTGAACGCAAAGATTATTACGATTACCCTCGGTCTGATACTGATGTTGAGTATGAGTCTAACTGGTGCTGCTGAGATTACCGAGGATATGATTGCAGCAGCATGGCTGTTTGATGGCGATGCCGAAGATGTTTCCGGAAACGGATTTGATGGTGAAGTCAAAGGTGGCAAGTTTGTCAAAGGCCAAATCGGCGATGCGATCGAACTCAACGGCTCAGACGAGTGGATCGAAATTCCGAAACGGATCGGCGAATTTGAAGAAATTACCTTTACACACTGGGTCAAATCCACTGGACGCGAGGGAGCGTGGCGTGTTTTCTTCAACAACAACGGTTGGAAACCAGGAGATATCCACTACCAGATGCATCCGAATAACAAGGTTGAGTTTTCCATTCACAGTAACCCGGGTGGGAACGACACTTTTGCCAACTATATGTTAGCAGGAGATCAGATGGATAAATGGGTTCACATTGCAACCGCTTACAGTGCGAAGGAAAAGAAAATCCGCTTTTACGCTAACGGCGAACTCGATATCGAAAACGATTGGGGTGGGAATCCCGGGGTCCTTGATCCCGCTCGGATTGGCGATTGGAATCAATCCCGACAGTGGGAAGGGTTGATAGACGAATTCATCATTTTCAACACTGTCCTCAGTGAAGACGACATCCAAGCCGTTATGAACGACGGTTACGAGACAACCCTTGCTGTAGACGCTAAGGGGAAATTGGCTACCACGTGGGCAAGTCTAAAAAAATAAAATAGGCACAACCTCTGATCGCTACGACTAAGACACGCTACTTGTAGTTAGTATGCAGGGCATCTAAGGTGCTATCAAGCAATTTGAGATGTCCGTCAAACCTTGGTGGACATCTCCTTCGTTAAGGGGCTGATGTGCGGCCTGTTGAAATCAAGGCAATAGACTTCTCTAACCAATCATAGAGCGTAAAGGACACGCAATATATGGACTTAGGACTCAGTGGGAAACGTGCAATCGTTACCGGCGGCAGTCGAGGCATCGGTAAGCAGTGCGCGCTCGCGCTCGCACGCGAGGGAGTTCAGGTCTGTATCGCTGCCCGAACACAAGACACGCTCAACCAAGCACTCACAGAAATTAATCAGACCGGACATAAAGGACACGCTGTTGCTGGAGATCTTACCACACAAGCGAATTGCGAAAAAGTGGTACAGGCAACGATCTCTCGCTTTGGCGGTGTTGATATTCTTGTCAACAATGTCGGTGCTGCCCGGAATGCTGATATTCTGGAACTATCACCGGAACTGATTGATGATGCACTCGCATTGAAAACTTACAGTTATTTGCGAATGTCTCAATTGGTTATTCCTTATATGAAGGAAAACCAGTGGGGCAGAATTATCAATATCGCCGGTTCAGCAGGCACAAGTCCTACCCGCGGGAATATACCTACCGGTGCCGCCAATATCACTATTCTGAACATAACACGCGCACTTTCCGATGCTGTCTCGGGGGCTGGCATTTTGGTAAACACCGTTTGTCCGGGATTGACCAATACCGGTCGCGCACGCACGCAACAAGGCGCGAGAGCCGAGCGTGAAGGACGCGATATTGAGGCGTTGTTAGAAGCACTCGGACAAGAACTTCCCGCGGGTCGCATTGCGGAACCCGAAGAGGTCGCGAATGTCGTGACATTCTTAGCCTCTGAAGCCTGTTCCTATATGTTTGGTACTGCACTTTATATGGATGGTGGTAAACGACGCGCCACGCCATGAGGATAACAAAATCCATTTGGACGAGAACGCTTTACCCACAAAGCAATACCTTGAAGGAGGCTTGTTCTCACGAACATTGTTAAGAGCCTATCAACCCACAAATAGGTTGGAGATGAATGACCACTTCTTTTGCTATTGACAAAAAATGTCGAAAATGTTCTAATATACATTAGTAACTTGATGACGTTTGTTCGCTCGAACAACTTCCAAAGTCGAAAGTGTCTGAGGTTTCAGGTTTGGAACGAAAATTCCATGAGGGTGGCTTCCCCCAGCGCGGTGGCACTTAGATAAAGTTACGGGTTTTCGAGACCGCGATAACACGAACAACTGAGAAGGAAGGGGTCTTAACAAGCCCCCGATTTTAGTCGGCGGGTAGTTGACCTTTGTTGTACGTATCCTGATTCTCTTCCAAATTTTGCAAGTAATTTTTGCCTTCGTCTTTTCTGTCGCGATGTTTATCATTGTTGTCGGCGGTGCGTTCCTAATTCACAGGAAGATTTTCAATGGATAGAAGGTGCCGCTTTGTGGCATTTCGCTTGCAAATTTCCCATACTTTCTACGAATCAAAGGAGATTTAATTGTGCTACGAAAAGTTAATTTTGTGATACTCATTTTGGCTATCAGTCTCATCGCAACGAACCTTTCCGCCCAAATCATTGAGGACGGATTGGTCAGTTATTGGAGTTTCGATGCAAACAAGATCAGCGGAAAAACCGTCACAGACGGGACAGGCAATTATGATGGTACCATCAAGGGTAACCTAAAAAAGGTTACCGGTAAAATCGGTGATGCGTTGGAGTTCGATGGAAACGAAGCGAACTTCGTCGAAATTGATTCGCCTGAAGAATTTGATTTCAATGTTGATTTCACATGGTCGGCATGGATTAAGACCGACAGTAGTGGTCCGGGGGTAATCTTTGCCAAAACAGGGGGCCCCGGCACCGATGATAAGGGTCCCAAAACCTTATGGGTTCGCAATGGCGTCCTTAATCTCGACACTGGTTGGGTGGGCAATGTTGAAGACACAGAAAACATTGCCGATAACAAGTGGCACCACATCGCTGTTACGGGTGTGCCAGAGGACAGTGCGGTTCAATACTTCGTTGATGGTAAAGCAACAGGCAAAGGGGTACTCAACCTTGCCCAATTCCCTGAAGACGATTGGGAAAATCACGTCTTCATCGGCTTAGATGGAAGAGCAGATGGTGAATTCGGGGTGTTCACAGGTATCATTGACGAATTCAGCGTCTATAACCGAGTACTTGAGGAAGCCGAAGTCAATCAAAATTTCAAGGCTGAAACAGGACTCGCTGTTGACCCGAACGGAAAACTCGCTGCGACGTGGGGCACTATCAAAGCGCGACGGTAGGACCACTATGTTGTCTATGTTATTTTATTATATGTAGGCGCGCTTCCGAAGCGCGCCTACACACAGTATTATAGGAAATAGGATGAAGGTCAAGAACCGAACTATCTTTGAAAATGACAATCTTCATGTACTTCGAGGGCTTGACACAGATTCTATTGACTTGATTTACCTGGATCCGCCCTTCAATTCCAACCGCACCTTTGAAGCACCAGTCGGGAGCAAAGCCGCAGGGGCAACGTTCAAAGATTTCTGGACATTGGAGGATTTAGATAACGCATCTCACGGTGAACTCGCGGATAGGCAACCCGAACTCTATCATGCCATCAGTGCTACTGAGTTTAGTCACGGGAAGTCCATGAAAGCCTATCTCATCATGATGAGCATCCGAATGCTGGAGATGTTCCGCATCCTCAAACTGACCGGGACGCTCTATCTCCACTGTGATGATAACGCCAGCCACTACCTCAAAATGGTGATGGATAGCGTTTTTGGAAAAGAAAATTTTAGAAATGAGATTATCTGGCAACGGGCAATAACCACCAAGGGAAACCTCAAAAAGGGGTTGGCACGAGACTCTGACATTATCTTCCGATATTCAAAAAGCGATACGTATGTCTGGAACGTTGAAGCCGTCACGATTCCGTATGACCTGGCGAATTTGGATGAGAAAACCAAACGTCAGTATTATTGTGTTGAACCGGAAACCGGACGACGCTTTTCACTCACTTCTGTAACTGCTCAGAACCACGATCCCGATTCTCATTTGACGTATGCGGTCATGGGAGTCGTCCGAACATGGCGCTGGGCAGAAGATCGCATGCGCAAGGAAATTGAAGCAGGACGTATCATTCAGACGCGTCCGGGAAATGTGCCACGCTATAAGCGGTATCTTGACGAACAAAAAGGCAAAAGACTGAATAACATCTGGGTCGATATTCCAAACTTAACAGCCAGAAGTAAAGAGCGGATTGGATACCCGACACAGAAACCGCTTGCCCTGTTAGAACGAATTATTGGGGCGAGCAGCAATCCAGGCGATATGGTGCTTGACCCCTTCTGTGGATGTGCTACTACGTGTGTAGCTGCCGAGCGGTTAAAACGCCAATGGATAGGGATTGATTTAAGTCCCAAATCTTATGAACTGGTTAAGTCGCGTTTTGAACAGAACGGTATTACCAAGCCGATCATTCACCGAAAGGATGAACCTAAACTTTCCAAACAGAATCACACCGATAAACGCACACTGTTTGGAAGCCAAGAGGGTAAATGTAACGGCTGTCAAACGTTATTTCCGTTTCGTAGTATGACAGTCAATTATGTGATAGCCAAATCCAAAGGGGGCACCGATGCACCTGATAATCTTCAGGTGTTATGCCGTACGTGCAGTTCACAGAAGAAAAATCGGACGCAGAAACAACTAATTCAAAAGTTACAAAACGAAGGAATTCATCAATGAGAAAATTTATGAAATTCAGAACCGCAGGCACGGTAATAACAGTAGTCGCCCTGTTGTGTACCATGAACTTACCTGTTGATGCGAAACGTGATAAGGAATATGTTGCAAAACAGCTGAGAAACCTCAAAGTAGATGGAAAACTTGACGAATGGAAACGTGCTGAAATTGTTGCCTTTGACGAATTGAAAGATGTCGGTCAAGGTATCCCAAAAGCCAACGATTTTACCGGTCAAGGCAGAGTCGCGTGGAACGCCTTAGATCCGACCCGTATCTATTTCGCCGTTGAAATCACCGATGACGAACTCCAAGACGTTAATCCACCTGATGCCAGATGGTGGGAAGACGATAGTGTCGAATTTATGTTTGATTTCGACAACGGCATGGTGAGGGAGAGCCTTGTTCAGTGGACACTCGGTGCCAACGGTAAAGACTTATCCGCCGCCGCATCAAAGGAGAACACAGAATGGGTACTGGTCAAGAATGGCAACGATTACATCTATGAGGTCGCGATTGACCCGACGAAGCCGCGCGGCAACCCCGCGTTTGCCAACCCCGGGAAAGGTGATAAATTCAAAGCGAAAGCTGGGTTGACGATCGGGCTGAGTTTCCACATGAACGATTGTGAGAATGGGAAACGCGAACACCAGATCGGATGGACCCCCGGCGGTGCATGGGATGGTCTCGCTTATGGTGACCTCACTTTTGATGCCGAGATATTAGCCGTTGAGCCCTCAGGCAAACTCGCAGTGGTCTGGGGTGCCCTGAAACAGTAGAGAGGTTATCAGTTGTCAGTCATCAGTTAAAGAAGTTCGTAAAGTCCAATAAAGTGGAGCTAAAGTGGAGAAATCTGTAAAGTTGATCACTTCACAACTTTAGAACACTTTAGCACACTTTGAAACTTTCATAATTTTAGCACACTTCCTAACATCGATAACCGATAACTGATAACTATTCCCTCTGATGACCGATGACTAATAACTGACAACTATTCAACACATGCCAGCATCTCGTGCTTCCTTCACATCTGGAATTACGCTCCGTGCCCTCCTGATTGGTACACTCCTCGTTATTGGGAACGCCTACTGGCTCGCCTACGCTGCGGAGATGATTCAGCCGCAATTCCTCCTGAACTTCGTCTCGCTCTTCTTCAATGCAATTTTCACGCTCTTTGTCGTCATCGGCTTCAACTTGGCATGGAAAAGACTTTCCCCGCGTAATGCGCTAACCCCACAGGAACTCCTCGTTATTTATATCATGGTCGTCATGGTATCCACAATCGGTGGCCACTCAATGATGACGTTCCTGATTGGCACACTGGCGCATCCGTTCCGGTTCGCAACTCCCGAAAACGAATGGGCATCTCTCTTCTGGCGTTACATCCCGACATGGTTCGTGCCTGAGGATTACGCTTTGGATGCCTACTTTAAAGGAGGTTCGACCTTTTATCTTCCAAAGCATTTACGCGGCTGGTTGGTGCCAATCCTTGTCTGGACAGGGTTTGTCACACTGCTCTGGTTTACGCTGATATGTCTGATTACAATTATCCGTGTCCAGTGGACTGAGCGTGAAAAGTTGGCGTATCCGATTATCCAGCTGCCGCTCCAGATGGCGCAAGGACGGAAAAGTTTTTTCAGAAGCGGCACGATGTGGATAGGGTTCTCGGTTGCTGGGTTTATTGAACTTCTGGCAGGATTGAGCCATCTATTCCCCCAGGTCCCATCTATCCAACTCAACTACTATTCGATCACACATCTGTTCACAGACAAACCATGGAACGCTGTCGGATGGATTTCGCTATCTGCCTACCCGTTCATTATAGGGTTGACCTTCTTCGTGCCATTGGACATCTCTATGTCAGCGTGGTTTTTCTATCTATTTGGCAAAGCAGAACGGGTCGTTCGTATGGGGATGTTAGGTGAAGGTGAACTCTATTTTGCGGAACGTGCGGGTGGCGCATGGCTCGCTGTCGGTGCGTTGGCATTGTGGGGGACGCGTAGGCATCTCCGCGATGTCATCCAAAATTGTTTGACAGCCAAAAAGGCGTTTGATGATTCAGATGAACCGATGCCTTACCGTTTTGCCATCGCTGGGTTAATCTTTGGCGGTCTCGGGCTCACACTGTTTTCAGTGAAGGCAGGGATGTCCTTAGGCGGTGTGTTCGGTTTTATCGTCATTTTCATTGTGATGGCACTTGGTGTGACGCGTGTACGTGCCGAGTTCGGTCCGCCATCACATGAGATCCTCGCGCTTGATCCAGCACGGTTGATGTCAGTCACCTTCGGACCACGATTCGTCGGGACCGAGAACCTTACGATTATTTCCTTCTACTACTGGCTCAATCGGCTTAATGTTTCGCATCCGATGCCAAATCAGCTGGAAGGGTTCAAACTCGCCGAGCGTGCGGGTATAAACAGCCGAAGACTCGTTTGGGTGATGATGTTCGCCATTATCATCGGAACACTCGCCTCGTTTTGGGCGTTCCTTTATCTCCTTTATGAGACTGGAGCATTCGCTGTACACGGCTACATCATCGGTATCGGTGAGGAGGTTTTCGGGAGACGTTTAGAACGGTGGATTAACAACCCTACGGGTCCGAATTGGGATGGCACACAATCTATGGGGATCGGCGCGGCGATGACATGGATTCTCTATTTCCTGCGCCATAAATTTATGTGGTGGCCCTTTCACCCGATCGGGTACGTAATGACCGCTGCGACATGGGGCGGACTTGCCGATTTCTGGTTCTCTGTTTTTCTCGGTTGGCTAGTAAAGTTCATCATTCTGACTGTCTTCGGTTTACGGGCACATCAGCGCGCAATCCCGTTCTTCTTAGGCTTGGTGATGGGGGATTACGTGTTCGTGGGACTGTGGGCACTGCTTGGGACATTGTTTAATATCCCGACATACGTCCTCTGGTCGCCTTAAGACGGCTCGTCCCCTTCATTTTTACCGTTTTCGGCATCGTGTGTTTTCAGCACCTCTTCAAGCGTTATCCCCTCTCTTTGCGCTCGCTGTAACTCACGATACACTTCTGCTCTGCCTTCTGCTTTACCTTCTGCTTTACCTTCCGCTCTGCCTTGTGCAAGGATTTTGTCTTTGAATAGTTTTGCGTATCCCAACATGATGACCTCCCATATATGCGCTAATATAACTCAAATTGCTACTAACAAATTTTGAACATTCCAATAAGGTTAGGACTTACGCATGCTGCTCTTTTGTAGCATAGGCTGTTAGCCTGTGCCAAGGGACCGTCTGCGTTCTTTCCATGCCCCTCACTTAACAGTGTGTGCTAAAATCAAAATTGCGTAAGTCCTAAAGGTTTTTCAGGCATTCTTTCCACCCCGTAGGGGTGCCATGTCTATAGAAAACGTTGTATCCCAGCAACCGCACCCCGTAGGGGTGCTATGTCTATAATAGATGATAACTGACGTTAGACATAGTAAATTCCAGAGAAACACAAGAATTTATGGCGAATACCTATACGCAACTCTATGTACATATCGTGTTTTCTGTCGTAGATCTCCACCCTGAAGAATGATCTATAGCACAGCGTGGCTATGCGGGCTTTTTATTCACATAGCACCCCTACGGGGTGCGATTTCTTGTATAACAATTTTCTATAGACATAACACCCCTACGGGGTGGGAAAGGTTTTTTATAGTTTCCAGCCATCAGTCTCCAGTAAAGAGTTTTTTGTTTAACAGGTTTCCCCTCTGGTAACTGGCAACTGTTAACTTTTTCAAACGTCTATAACGCGTTAGGTAGCAACTTGGGTTAATATAAAGAACCAACCAACTGTTAGCGTCATAAGAACCGCCGCTCGTGTTAATACCATTTCACTTAAGTGTTTCCAAGCTCAATTCGGGCAAACTCTCAACAATCTCCATCGTCTTGAGGCTGACGGTGATAACACGCCCAATCAAATCCACAATATACCGCGGCTCCCCCTCGCGGTTTGGGTCGTTTTTAATACCGCTTCGTTTATCTACCTTGACACGATACTGATCCACTACCCATTCTAACACGGAACGCGTACCTAACTTATAGTCATAAACCTCCGCAGGAATACCATCCAACGTCAAAAAATCGTTATATCTCAACTGCGTCTTGTCTTTAGAGAGTTTCATCTTCTCGACATCCCAATTGACCTGCATGCCGGGGGTTTCAACCTTTCGGAGTTTATCGTATTTCGGAACGGATTCATAGTTGACGTGGAGATCTGCTAACGCTGCACCGGCTTTGGAAAAACCCCAGAAATCTTCGGTGAAAGGGATATGCGGTAAATCGCGCTTAAGGTTCATTTCGTATTTCTCACGATAAACGGGATGGTGCAAGAGGGCATAGGTATAGTGGAAGATGTCCCACTTGGTGAGGGTGTCGTCGCCGTAATGTGTTCGGAATTCTGCCAACGCCCAATCGGTGATGTTCTCTTGTCGGTTCGTGCCGTCCTCATTGTAGGTATAGAAGGGAAAGCACTGGGAATCGCCAGTAAGATGGAGGTCTGGGATGACATCAATCATCAACGACTGGAAAGGTTTCTTACTTCCAATGCCGCTGACACAAATTACCCGATTTTCCGATTCAGTCTCTGGCGTTGGGAAAATTCGGTGTTGCTGATAACGCCTTTCATTCCAGAAGTGATCAAAGTAGAGATATTGTTGACAGAACGGACGATACAATGCTTTACGAAAATGAGTATTCTCATAGTTACTTGGGTCCAGTTTTTGCAATGACTGCTTAACCCGATGTGTCCATTTGATGCGCGGGTCAGTTGTATCAATGAAATCTTCAACTGGAGTTGCTCGGTTGTGTCTTTTCTTTTTGTCAACAGCGGTGTTATATATTTCAATAAATGAGTCAACCCGTTTTTGGAGCAAGTTAAGATCAAAAGCGTAAGCCAAAACATCTCTGTTTGTAGCGACTCCGAGAGAGTAGAGGGTGAAAATAGTCTCTCCATCTTTTGCGTTTTTTGCTTCCTTACTGCCCATCGGAATAAACGTCTCAAATTCGGTGTGGAGACCTGCTGTTAGCCATGTATACTTTGCATCAATGTCCACCTTCTTCATGGGGACGTTTGTGTAATCTCCGAAGTCGGTCAATAGTTTCTGCTTTTCACTTGATTTCAGATAATCATCAACAGAATAGAGCCAAACTCCTGTTCCCTCTGACGTCGTTTCTATTTTTTTAATGAAGAAACTGATTCCTACACCGACCCGAATCTGGTTATCAAAAACGTTGCCACCTTCTTTTCGGCGGCGTTCACCAGAGGTACGTGCATTTCCTTTGAAATTAATGTGATAAACTTTAGTAAAATCTTGTGCAAGGTGCTTCCGCATACCGTCAAATGCCATACCATCAAGAAAACCGTTGTTGGTTACGAAGGCGACAACACCGTCATCGCCGATTCTATCGGATGCCCACCGTATTGCTTTCACATACGGATCATAGAGTTTATTTCGCAGTGTAGCTGTGGAATCTTTTACATACGTCTCTGCAACGCGTTCGTCCATCGTTTCATACTTCCGATTTTTATTATTATCGTTTTCGTTAATCTGCCCCATGTTATAGGGTGGATTGCCGATAACGACGAACATATCCGCAGCCTTCTGTCGCTCCACCCGCTCTGTGTTTTCACGTGTGAAGAGTTCCCCTTGCTCCGGCTCAAGCATTTCAAATGTGTCCGCAAGCGTAATTCCTTCAAAGGGTAGATATGTCCCCGTCCGTTGAAAGTATTCCTGCTCAATGTTTAAACTCGCAATATAGTAGGGCAGGAGCATTACCTCGTTGCAGTGGAGTTCATGACGGTATTTCTCTTCCAACGCCGTGCCTTGGATGTCCTGCATGAGTCGGACAATAAAATTTCCGGTACCGACAAATGGATCGATGATATGTACGCCGGTATCCGATAACGAGCGGTCAAACTCGGTTTTCAAGATATGTTCAACGCTACTCACCATGAAATCGACAATGGGTTGCGGTGTGTAGACGATGCCGTGCGTATCCGCGACATCTTCAGAGAATCCTTGAAAAAACTTCTCGTAGAATGTATTGAGAAAATGCTGTTTTTGAGAGAAGTCTTTACAGAGCGTTGCTGCTTGCTCGATAGCAACGTAAAACCGATCTAACGGTTCAAGAAACACGTCGCGACTCACTTCATGCCGCATGAGTATGTAACTGACGTTTTCAATTTCGCGGGCGATAATATTTCGGAGCGTAAAGTCTGATCGATTGAAAACGGTACGGAAAATGCGTTCGGTGAGGATATGTTGGATAAGCATCTCTTCAACAGCATCGCGTGAGAGTTCAGGGTTAATGGAAGTGCGGCAGATTTCATAAAAATCGGTGAACGCCTCCTTGAACGCGGGATCCGTCTCGTGGCGTTGATCGATGAGTGCTTTCAACGCGCTTGCGAGGTCGGGGACATACGCTCTAAAATCGGAGACAGCCGTTTGCCAATTGTCGAGTGCGGGCGGGACGTAAGCGAACAGATATTGAAGTGCCGCAATCAAGCATGCCGGTTCGGTGATGTCTACGTCTAATGCTACCTGTCCATTTTGATATAGAATGGCGCGCTGCGGTGTTTGGAAGAGGGTGTTGTCGAGTGGATAACCAGCATCGCGTTTGGCTTGGACGGCTTTGAGAAGGTCATCGTCAATATCTTTCGCTTCCCAATAGGCGAAGGGGAGTCCGTATTCGTCAAGGACCACGCCATCGATGACGATCCGGTTTCCCTTTGGCGTGTGCATCCCATATTGCGGGATAAGCGTGGCGTTGAGTTGTTTTGCACAGGTATCCAGTAAGAAGGCAAAAGGATTACTAACCGCACCTTCGTGTGTAGCATTGTGGTGGTCGTATTGTTGGAGCGTGTCGTAGTAGTCTCGGATCGGTTTGTGGGTGGGTTTTAGGTTCAACTTTGGCATGTAGGTATGATAAACGCACTAATATGCTGGTTGGTATCAAGGACGACACGCATCAGGGAGACAATTTACTCCTTTTACGTATTTTCTCGGCGCGTGCCTCGGCAATTGCCTGTTCAATATCGTCTTGCGCTTCTTCTTCACTCACGCCTGGCACTTTTTCCTAGATTCTATCCAATACTGAGAAAGCTTGCTCTCGCTGTTGAAGCATCTCTTGATATGCTTCGATTGGAACAATCGCGGCAAGTGGTGTGTCGGTGCGTTTGATTATCAGCCGATCCCCATTTCGGTAGACTCCGTCGAGCAATTCACCAAGCCTCTGATG
>JAPOZO010000079.1 GCA_026706025.1 Candidatus Poribacteria bacterium | reverse complement strand
GGCTCTTTGATGAAGATATAGACAAAACGGTTAAGGACGCTTCAGGTAACGGACACGATGGGCAAGTTTTTGGGAAACCTAAAGTCGTTGACGGTAAATTTGGAAAGGCACTCTCTTTCAGTGGCGCGGGCGACAAGATCGAGATTCCGCACGATGATGTGTTCACGACTCCGACATTTACGCTGATGGCGTGGGTTAACGTTGAGGACCTCGCAACGGGATGGCGGATGATTGTCGGTAAAGATGCCTGGCCTGATCGCAACTATGCCATGTTTGTTCATCAGAACAACGGGCGGCTCCATTGTGCTTTCGGTACGCCAGTTTTGCGAGATCGGGGAAACTTTAACAGTAAAGCGTTGATTGTCGATGGAACGTGGCATCATGTGGCTTTCACCTACGATAAGAAAGTCCGGCGCGCCTACGTCGATGGAGACCTTGACACAGAAGTACCAATGGATATCGACCCAGGCACACCACAGATTCCTGTGATTATCAGCCGTCCGCCGTTTAAGGGATTAATCGATGAAGTCTACATCGGCAATGCTGCCGTTGAGCCGGAAGATGTGAAAACTGCCGCCGAAAAAGGGTTAGCGGAGGCGTTGAGAATTGCACGAGATGTAGCATCTCAAGGCAAATTGGCTGTTCAGTGGGGTGAGATTAAGAAGTGAACAACTAAGAGGATATTCAGCGTTTACGAAATACAGTTGTTATCTGTTTACGAAAATGCTATTATTTGTTTATAAAGAGATTCAATTTGTCATCAAAAATCTGACAACACTGAAAGGAGGTTTTGACAATGGCTGAAACAGTTGAAACCTTAGCCGAACGGTTAGATCGATTGGAGAAGGTACTGGAACACGTAACGCTACAACTCTCTTGGCTTGTTGATGAATTGGTACCGAATGCTCCACAGCATGCCCATACCGAGGTAGAGGATCAAGCACATACAGCAGATAAGAAAGAAGGCGCGAGAATTATGAATGAACTCTTGGAAAAAATGGGAATTGCCGATGTAGAACCGATTCCTGTTGAGGAGTTTCGCAAAAGTATGGCAAGCCGTATTCGCGCCGAGGATAACGAGTTTAGCCGTGCGATTATTGAAGAACGTGAGAAATAACCGTGTATTATTTTTATTTTGATGCAAGCGCACTTGTCAAACGGTATACTGAAGAGCGCGGCAGTCATAATGTTGATTACCTTTTTGCTAACACTCCTTTGAACCGGTTGAAATGTTTGAGTATTGGCGCAGCAGAAGTCTTTTGGATCTGCGTTCCTAAGAAAAACGACGGACGTATCACACCATACGAATTCACACATGCAGTTGTGAACTTAACCCGTGAAGTGTCCTCTGATGAATCTGATTTTCAAACACTTCCTGTTCCAGATCCACTTGTTTGGACATCCCTAAATTTGATTGAAACGTATTCCCTCAACAGTGTTGATGCGATGGTGTTACGTTCTGCTTTGAATGCTGCTGTAAAACTTCGCAGCACTGGGGACACGTTAGTTCTCGTTGCATCCGATCAACGCCTGTTGAGAGCTGCCCAGAACGAAGGATTATTAATCTTCAACCCGGAAATAGACCCTGAACAAACATTGGAAGCGTGGTTTGATACGACATAAATAAAGGAAGGATTCTCGGTGAAATATCGGAGCAAATCACTCTGCCATCAGTTTCTGGTAGCACTTATTGGAATATTTCTGTTTTGCCATATAAGTATTGCCTCTGCTCAAACCGTTCCAGAAATCGCCAAAAAAGCGTTAGCCGCCACTGTAGCATCTTTCGCCTAAGAAAGCCGAGACACGCTGGTTTGACACCAAAACTATCCATAGATTACCGAAGAAAAACATGTTATTTCCAACAAAACCAATCATCCCAATCACTGTAATTTTTCTTGTCCTCACTATCGGATGTGGTTGGGATGAACATATAGAGACGATCATCATCGGACCCTATAAAGTAGACTGTGTGGGGGCTTTTGAGCAGGAGTGTTATCTTGAATTCAATGAGGAACGCCAACGGTGGGAGTTCTTTTATGAAGGCATACAAGGATTTGACTTTGAACCGGGGTTTATCTGGACGCTGAAGGTTAGT
This sequence comes from Candidatus Poribacteria bacterium, assembly GCA_026706025.1. Taxonomy (NCBI): domain Bacteria; phylum Candidatus Poribacteria; species Candidatus Poribacteria bacterium. Next base: position 7,210 of record JAPOZO010000079.1, on the reverse strand, counting down.
CTTCATGAACGAGAAGAAGGGATTCAGGATGTCGGACGGTACGAGTATCGGCTCGTAGAAGTGTTAGATAAGGAGGCGGCATCCGTAGATGAGAGACCACCGCGGAAACCATAGTTGAATATGGAGAGAAGTTCGCGAGCGCAGCTCGCTCCTACAACATACTTCCTTAACGCACGCGGCGCGGTTGAAAACCGCGCCTACTGGTTGGGATTGGTTGACTACCTGCCATGAACCGCTCGTAAATCTAAACGTGCTCCGACGTTATCTGATACAGCGCTCGTCCAGTCCACATCGTCAATACTCTGCAGGCTCATCAGGGCAACGTTCACCATTGGGTTTGAGAGGGAATAGTTCAGCAAAAAACTATCTACATCAACATCTGCCATCTCGTTGGGGAAGCAGTGTTTCATGAGGTTCTGGAAAGCGTTGCTGGTGGTAGAACGCATCAGCACAATCCCCATCTCTTGTGCGACGGCATCGGGGATAATACCGCGTCTGCCGAATGCATCACAGGTGCTCTGATACATCAGGTTGTAGTGGGTCTGTATCATATCAAACTGCCCGGTGGCGATTAGCTGCTCCGTGCCGCCGGAGGGACCGTCCGCAGAAAACCCGATAAATCGAACCTTCCCATCCGCCTTTAGTTTTAAATACGTTTCTAACCCACCGTTATTCAGAATCTGGTCTGTCTCTTCGGCATAGAACCAACCACCGTGGAATTGTAGAACGTCAATGTAGTCGGTGCTGAGCCGTTGCAGGCTGCCTTCTACGTCCGTGAGGATACCGTCTGGATCATAAGCCTCCGTTTTGGTAGCGACAATGCACGATTCTCGGCGGCCCGCAATTGCCTTTCCGATAACCGTTTCACTGTAGCCACCACCGTAATTGGGCGCGGTATCAAGAAAGTTGAGACCGCAGTCCATCGCGTAGTGGAGCATTTTGACGAGTGTTGTTTCATCGTGTTCTGGGCGGACCCTACCGCCGCCGTAGCCGATTTCTGACACGCTGAGCCCTGTTTTACCGAGTGTCCGATACTGCATAGCAAACTTCCTTCCAATTGCATTGCGTTTCTGCTTACAAACCGGGAAGGTTGGAAGGTGGGGAGATACTTTCTTCCATCCTTCCACACTTCCCTCTTTTAGACAAAATCCATCTGTGAAGTACGGCTTTTCTTACCACGTATTGTGCGATTGCTCGGCTTGATACAATTTTCACCAAACAGTCCCTCTACCTGTTCAATAATTTGCGGTTTATATGCGATATTGTATTTCTGGGCACACCGCGCAATAACTTCGCCGTACCGGGTACTCATGAGGCGTAAAATCAGATCGTGGTCGCCTCTGTTGGCACGCGCAATTTCCTGAAGTGCTTCCAATTTCTCGGTGTTTTCGAGGTCAGCTTCTGGAATTATCACCTCAAGTGCAGAAGTCTGCTGTTCCGCGACAGACTCGATATCCAATATCTTGTTCGCTTGGATCTGCAGTGCCTCCTTGTGCGTATCCTCATCAGAATCAGAATTGCGGTTTCTGTTATCAAGCTTGACGGTGCCACGAATCCAAACCACTTTTCCTTCTACGAGTTCAACCGCGTTTTTGTAGGCATCCGGGAACACGACGACTTTTACGGCACCTTCCAAATCCTCCAACTCAATGACCGCCATGGCCTCTCCTTTTTTCGTGGTGTGATTGTTTACTTCCGTAAGCATACCAGCCACATCAACTTCGGAATCAATACGGTTTTCAGCGAGGTTCTGGGTGCTTGTGCTTGTGTAGTTCTCGATGATGTCCCCATATTCTTCAAGTGGATGTCCGGAAACATAGAAGCCGAGCTGCTCTTTTTCTCGCATAAGCCGTTCCAACGGGTCCAATTCAGGTGCTGCTACGAGTGCTACGGTTGCTGTCGGTGCTTCCTCTCCGTCCCCAAAAAGGCTCATCTGTCCGCGATCACGTTCGGCTTGCGCGTTCTGCGCGGCTTTCATGATATTCTCTAAACTCGCGAGGTATTGCGCCCGATGGCCTTCAAGCGAATCAAATGCACCGCTCATAATCAGGCTTTCGACAGCGCGTTTATTGACCTGTTTAGTATCCACACGTTCGCAGAAATCCTGTAGCGAGGCAAAGGAACCACTTTCCTCCCGTGTTTCCACGATGGAGTCTATAGCGGCATCACCAACACCTTTCAGGGCAACAAGCCCGAAACAGACATCGTTGCCATCTACAGTGAATTCTCTCCTGCTGCTATTGACATCCGGTGGGAGTAGATTGATTTCTACATCCAAGAAGTCAGCCAGTTTCTTACATTCGGCGCGGTAACGGGTAACTTTCGCTGAATGAGCAGCCTCACCCGTCATCATTGCCGCCATGAATTCGTGGGGATAGTGTGTTTTCAGATATGCCATGTGATAGGCTAACATTGAGTAAGCAACGGTATGCGACTTATTGAAAGCGTAACCGCCGAAAGGTTCAAGTAAATCGTACACCTCTTCTGCTTCTTCGGCAGCGATTCCTTTTTCGGTGGCGCCTTGAATAAATTTCTCGCGTTGCGCTTTGAGGAGTGCTTCGTCCTTCTTTCCCATTGCAGAGCGGAGGATGTCCGCCTCACCGAGCGTAAAGCCTGCCATATCGCGCGCAATTTGCATCACCTGCTCCTGATAGATACACACACCGTAGGTGTTTTCGAGCGCGTTTTCAAGCGTTGGATGCAGATATTCTACTTTTTGTAACCCGTTCTTTCTATCTATGAACTGTTGCATCATCCCGCTTTCTATGGGTCCCGGACGATAGAGTGCGGGAATTGCCGAGAACTCCTCAAAGTTATCGGGCTTGAGTTGCATGACGACTCGATACATGCCGGAGGAGCCCTCTAACTGGAATAAACCGGCGATGAGGCCTTCACTGATGAGCGAGTAGGTTTTTTCATCATCAAAGGGTATCTCTTCTAACTTGATATCCTTACCGTGATTCGCCTTGACCATCTGTAGACAGTCGTAGGTCTCAGTCAGGCTGCGTAAACCGAGGGAGTCGAATTTGACGATACCGACACCTTCAACGGTTTTACCTTCAAACTGTGAGGCAACTTGGTCATGTTTATCCTTGAACAGTGGGACATAGTTAGTGAGGGGCCCGTTTGAGACAACGATTGCGGAGGCATGGCAAGAAACGTGCCGTTTAATGCCTTCAACGGATTTACTGAGATCCATCAATTCTCGGTATTCAGGACGGTCAGCGAGTTTCTGAAAATCAGGCACCTGGTCCAAGACTTCATCAAGTGTTATACCGGGTGTAGACGGAATGAGTTCGGTTAACCGAACAACATCTTCGAGCGGTGTTTCGAGGGCGCGTCCGACATCCTTGATAGCGGCTTTCGCGCCCAGTGTCGCAAAGGTGGCGACTTTACCGACAGAATCTGCACCGTATTTTTGGACGAGATAGTCAATAACATGCTCACGGGCGCGATCAGCGAAATCAATGTCGATATCGGGCGGGCTGATGCGTTCGAGGTTCAGGAACCGCTCAAAGAGACAGTCGTAGTCCATCGGGTTGAAGGTAATCACATCGAGGGCATACAGTACCAAACTGCTTGCAGCAGAACCGCGTGCGGAGAGCGGATAGCCCTGTTTGTGTGCGTATTTAACATAATCCCAGACAATGAGGAAGTAGCCGGAGTAGCGGGTTTTGCTAATAATATCGAGTTCGTAATCAAGTCGCTTCCGAATTGCCTCGGAAAGTTCACCATACTTTTCGCGTAACCCTTGATAGCATAATTCCTTAAGATAACTGTCGTTTGTATGTCCTTCAGGCACCTCATATTTCGGCATCACACTCTCGCCATATTCGAGTTCAAGATTACACCGATTGGCTATTTCAAGCGTATTACTGATGACTTCCGGCGGATAATCCTTCAATACTTCCCGCATTTCGTCAACACTTTTAAAGTAAAAGTGGTTGTCAAACCGCATCCGTTGCTGCTCGTTGACGGTCTTCTTCATCTGGATACAGAGGAGGACATCGTGCATCCCATGGTCCGATTTGCGGAGGTAGTGGCAATCGTTTGTACCGACAAGCGGTAGCCCAAACTCTTTCGCCAATTCAACCATTATTGGATACGCTTCAAGTTCCTTGTCAATATAATGGTTTTGTACCTCAACGTAGAGATTCCGTTCTCCCATTATCTCCATCAACGTCTTGAAATTTTGGATACCTTCTTCTCGCCGACTTGAGCAGAGGAGTTGTGGCACCTGTCCTTGGATACACCCTGTTAGTGCGATAATTCCATAGTGGTGTTCGCGCAGGATGTCCATATCAATGCGCGGTTTGCTGTAGAACCCCTCTGTGTATCCAATTGATACTAATTTGAGAAGATTTTGGTAACCGGTTGCATCTTCAGCAAGCAACGTGAGGTGATAGGGACCTCCTTGTTCCTTCCCGCGCTTTTTTCGGTCACCGGGTGCAACATACACTTCACAACCGACAATTGGATTGACCCCCGCTTTTGTCGCTTTATCGTAAAGTTCCCATGCGCCGAACATGTTGCCGTGGTCGGTGAGCGCAACAGCCGGCGCACTGTTTTCGACCGCCCACTTGACCATATCCTCAATACGGCACGCGCCATCAAGCATGCTGTACTCACTGTGATTGTGTAGATGCACAAATTCGGTTGCCATCTTTCCTCCAATATTTAAGTTCAATCGTTGAATGTATGAAGCATTATGAAACCGTCTATATGATACCAAATATTTTCTAAAATTACCAAATAAATTTTTGAATCAGTGTGCTTCCAATTGTACTTTTTGATAGAAGAATTTTGTCATTATTTAATGGTCAGTTTTCAGTGATCAGTTTTCAGAGGAGATCTGTGAATCTCGTTTTTATATTGATGTACTTGCCCAAACCTGCTATAATAGTCAGTATTATATTTTAGAATTGCTCCTGGGCTATCATCAAGGCTGACAGTCCACTGGAGCGGAAAAGGTATGGATTCATCGTCGCGGATTCTCGCGTTCATCTTAGATGGAAAAATCAAAACTACTTCTCCTGTTCTTAACCCTATTCTTCGTGATGCTTGGGTTTGGCATCATCATTCCGAACCTCGCCTATTACGCCAAAGAGATTGGAGCAACCACCACTGAAATCGCGATATTAATGTCCATCTATTCCGGGATGCAGCTGCTGTTTGCACCCATCTGGGGTAGGTTATCGGATAAACACGGTAGAAAACCGGCGATTCTACTTGGATTGCTTGGGAATGCTGCTGCCTTAATCGGTTTCGGGTTGGCAAAGGATTACGCATGGCTTTTCATTGCACGTAGTGCAGCCGGTATCGCTTCAGCGGCGGTGCTACCGAGCGTCATGGCTTATGTTGCCGACATAACCACATCAGAGGAACGCGGCAGAGGTATGGGGTTAATGGGCGCGGCGATGGGACTCGGTTTCATTCTCGGACCGGCGATCGGTGGGGTCATGGGCAGCCACGATATGCCGTTCTTTGTCGCTGGTGGTCTATCCCTGCTCACTTTTCTCTTCGCCCTTGTTTTACTACCAGAATCACTCCAGAAAGGTCTTACAGGCAAGGCACTCGAAGATCGGCATGAATGGATCTCTCCGCGTGAGATATTTCGTCAGACAACTTTAAAATCGCCGCTCACACCGCTTTTTTTCGTCGCATTTTTCTCTACCTTCAGTTTTTCAGGATTGGAGATGACTTTTCCGCTGTTTATTGAAGATAAGTGGGACTATGGAGAGAGAGAGATGGGATGGATGTTCATGATCATGGGTGCGATCGTTGTGCCACTGCAGGGTGGTCTACTCGGCAGATTGATCAACAAGTTTGGAGAGCGACGGATTGTTCTCACCGGATTGCTGCTCAACGCGCTCGGCATGGCGCTATTGCTCGCAGCTTACTCCTTTGCATCGCTGACTTTGTATCTAACTCTCACTGGCATCGGTAATCAGTTGATCCGTCCGACGAACACATCGTGGATTTCCAAGCAGACGCAAATTGGTCAAGGCGCAGCCATCGGTATTATGGATGCTTTTCTAAGTTTAGGACGCATTTTGGGACCGCTACTCGGCGGCTGGCTCTATGCAAAAGAGGCGTATCCTTACGCAGTGCTGGCTGGCATCTTGGTTATTGCGACGCTTTGTCTCTATATCCCTTTACGTCGAATCAGAGATGACGTTGAACATGCATCATGATAGTCCTGTCTCCAATATATCAACCGTTAGGGGTCAAGTTAGAGCCTCATTAGCGAAAATTGACACTTCACTCTACTTTTCTGAGCCACTCAACGGTGGTAAACGATGTTCCACACGGCGTGTGTTATATTCAAGCTGATACCGTCGATGCGCCTCATCATCTGGATAATGCTCAGTTTCAGGATACGGATAGGCGGACATCCCGTGAAACGGCAGCGGTTCAACCGTCTGTGATGTGAGGGTGTTGATGTCCCCATCTTTGTCCCAACCGTCGCTATAGAGGATAAAATCGCGCACCCATCCTGGTTTTAATTCCGGGAGGCGTGAAGCATCAAATTCTACTGTGATTTCATCTCCAGCGTTGAGGATAACATACATATCATCGACCTCTTGTAATAAAGGGTTGACATCCCCGTAGCGGGTGTAATAGCCTGCGAGGTCGCGCCATTGTGCGTCTGTCGTCACTTTTTGGTAATCAAACAGATGCGGGGCATGCGGGTTCGGACGATACATCTCGGAGAAACCGCGGTAATGCAAATCCGCGCTGTCCGGGTTCAACGTTGTCATCTCTATCGGTACGTCTTGCGCGCCGACAGTAAAAAACGCTGCGTCCCAATAGATTTGCATATCGGTCTCGATCCGAACGTGTCGGTCACCGGATAGAAATTTGCCCGTCAGATCAACCGTAATCGTCTTATTTTTACCTGCTGGTAATCCAATCATATCAATAACAGTTTTCCAGTTTCCGGTTTCGTCCTTAACGGCAACCGAAGGAAAACTGGGATTAATTCCGGGATTTTGGAACAAAGCAACGTTGATGCTGGTATCCGTTGGAAAGATCCATCCACTGAGAAATAGTGTCACAGGTGTGTCATTCGGTACATCGCCAAGGTCAAGGATTATCGCATGGGGTTCAACAACACCTTGGTAGGGCCCCGGTGCGTGTTCAACGGCGTAATGGTAATCAAACGTTTTCAAGGCATCGGACACATCTTCGCCGCGATGGTTGACCGCAG
>JAPOZO010000078.1 GCA_026706025.1 Candidatus Poribacteria bacterium | reverse complement strand
GTCGCCACGTGCACCCGGTTCCATCATATAGACACTCGGATACTTCATCGTTAACTTGCTGCCGAGGTTACCATCAACCCACTCCATTTGCGCGTCCTCATAAGCGAATGCCCGCTTCGTGACGAGATTATATACATTGTTCGCCCAATTCTGGATAGTGGTATAACGGACCCGCGAACCTTTCATGCAAACAATCTCAACGACTGCGCTGTGCAGAGATTCGCTGTTGAATGTCGGTGCGGTACACCCTTCAACGTAATGAACCTGTGAACCTTCATCAGCAATGATGAGTGTTCGTTCAAACTGCCCCATATTTTCGCTGTTGATACGGAAATAGGCTTGCAGTGGATATTCAACCTTCACACCTGGCGGGACATAAACGAAACTGCCGCCACTCCAAACAGCACTATTGAGTGCCGCAAACTGGTTATCCGCAGACGGGATGATCGTTCCGAAGTATTTCTTCACCAGATCCGGGTACTCTTTGATAGCGGTATCAGTATCAAGGAATACAACACCAATTTTGTCCAATTCTTCAACGATGTTATGATAAACGACTTCGGAGTCGTACTGTGCCCCGACACCGGCGAGGAATTTCCGCTCGGCTTCAGGAATACCAAGTCGATCAAAAGTCTTTTTGATATCGTCGGGTACATCGTCCCAGCTGCGTTCACTTCGGTCAGAGGCTTTAACGTAGTAATAGATGTCGTCAAAATCGAGTTGCGATAGGTCGCCGCCCCATTTTGTCATCGGCTTCTGCTTGAAAATCTTATAAGCCTCAAGCCGGTACTGGCGCATCCAGTCGGGTTCACCTTTAATGTCGCACATCTGATTGATGACTTCCTCGTCCAATCCCTTGCGTGACTTGAACGTCGGTTTAATATCGTCGTGGAACCCGTATTGATACTCTTTACTAACTCCGAGTTCTTCTATCGCGTTCTTTTCAGAATCTGCCATTTTACTTCCTCCTTCAGTAGCCGTCGGTATTCAGTTATCGGTTTTCAGTCAGCAAGTTACCTTCTGATAACCGACAACCCTGTCCTAACAACTATTCATCAATACCGTGTTTTTCACGAATCGGATCGTAACCCTCTGCTTCTAACACCTGTGTCAATTCCCATCCGCCGGATTCAACGACTCTCCCATCAAGCAGGATATGCACGAACTGCGGGCGGATATAGTCCAACAAACGTGGATAGTGCGTGATAATCAGGACACCCAAATCTGGTCCGATCAACTGACTCACGCTTTCACCGACGATTCGGACAGCATCAATATCGAGTCCGGAATCGGTTTCATCGAGAATAGCGATTTTCGGTTCAAGTACTGCGAGTTGTAGGATCTCAGCGCGCTTCATCTCACCACCAGAGAACCCATCGTTGAGATACCGTCTCGCGAAAGAATCATCAACGCCGAGTTGTTGCATCTTCTCGCGAAGCTCACGCCGGAATTCGCGCATCGGAATAAGTCCATCGTTATCGGAACCGTTCGCTCCTTTGCCGCGGACAGCACTGACAGCGAGTCTTAGGAAATTTGCTAAACTGACCCCTGGAATCGCCGTCGGATACTGGAAGGCGAGGAAAAGTCCGAGTTTGGCGCGTTCGTTGGGTTCCAATTCCAAGACATTGACACCATCGAAAATCACCTCACCAGAATCAACCTCGTAAAGAGGATGCCCCATCAAACCTTTAGCGAGGGTACTCTTACCCGACCCGTTTGGTCCCATAAGCGCGTGGATCTCACCCTGTTGGACACTTAAATTTAATCCTTTGATAATTGGGTTTCCTTGCACACTGATGTGCAAGTCTTTGATTGTCAACTCATTGGCCATTTTTTAATTTCGGACTCCTTAATCATGCTAAATTTAGAACATTTAATACTTTGCTACTTGCGAGCGCATTTCGTTTCACTATTGTTGTTAATCCATTCAATTTTCCGCCACATGCGCCGATGTGTTTTGTCTGTCTAACCCACCAGTGTATTTGCCAAGGTTAGAGGCTTCAAGTTTTATCGGCTGGATTGAGAGTTGATATCCAAGTGCTTTAAGAATAATTCCGAGTGCCTCAATCAAAGGCACATCCTCGTTAGAGATCATTTTTGAAAGGGCCTGCGGGTCTATATTTGCCTGTTTTGCAAACTCAGAAATACCACCTTGCGCTTCAACAACAGTCAGAAGCGACCTCCGAACCACGGCACGGCTCTTGTAGATTTGGTAGTCTTCAAGGATTGCTTGCAGATAGGCAATTGCACTTTCGCGATCAGCAAGCTGCTCAATAAGACATTCACGCCATGTTCTCATTTGTTTATAGATGTTCCCTTTTATATTCCAACCAATAAATTTTCGCTCGTTCTATATCTCGTCTTTGTGATGATTTATCACCACCACAAAGTAAAAGAATGATTGTGTTACCTATCTGTCCAAAATAAATTCGATAACCTGATCCAAAGTGGATCCGTAACTCAAAAACACCGTCCCCAACAGATTGGCAATCTCCCAAATTACCATCCTCAAGACGCTCGAGACGTGCCCGTATCCGAGCTTGTGTTTCTATATCTCGAATTGCGCTCAACCATTCGTTGAAAGGTTCTCGCCCACTTGCGGTTTGGTATACTCGTATTTCTCGCGGATGGGTCTCACGCATTGTTGATTTTAGTACTTATCCACCAATCCTCGACATATTTCGTTCGGGTTTAACGAAGTCGGCTGCGTTAATCTTATGCCCTGCCGCTTTCTGTTCAACCGCACCAAGAATTAATTCAGCAATGGCTTCATCGGCTACGCCTTCGCGTAGTGGTGTCAGCAGATCTGTTTCCGTTAGCGAGAAGAGACAGGTCCGGAACTTCCCATCAGCAGTAATGCGGACTCGGTTGCAATTTTCGCAAAACGGTTCACTCACAGAGGGTATAACACCTACTTCGTTTCCATTATCAGCGAAGCGATAACGTTGTGCCGTGTCGCTTTTCGCCTCGCCATTCACGGATACTGGTGTGAGCGGATAGAGCGCGTTAATTTTTTCGATAATCTCTTTTCCCGGAATGTACATGTTGCGTCCCCATACATCATCGGCATCCAGTGGCATAAATTCGATGAACCGGAGTTGGTAGTTATTTTTTCGTGCGAAGGTCGCCAAATCGACAATCTCGTCGTCGGTAAAACCTCGCATTGCGACAGCGTTGACTTTAATCGGATGAAAACCACATTCGTGTGCCGTCTTTAACCCGTCAAGCACGCGAGAAAGTACTTTCCGGCGGGTCATCTGCTCAAATTTCTCTTCGTTAAGCGTATCTAAACTCACATTAATCCTACGAAGCCCAGCATCGTAGAGTGCCTGTGCTTGGCTAATGAGTCCGATGCCGTTCGTTGTCAAACTAATGTCTTTGAGTCCTTCTAACTGGGTTAATCGCTTTATGAGTGCTGGCACACCGGGCCGGACAAGCGGCTCGCCTCCAGTAATACGGACTTTATTAACACCTAACCCGACGAAAATACGCGCGAGATGTAAAATCTCGTCATAAGTCATGAGTGCCGCATCTGGCATGAAGGTCATGTCTTCCGGCATACAATAGATACATCGAAAGTTGCAGACATCCGTAACCGAGATTCTAAGATTCGTATGGATCCGCCCAAAGCGGTCAAGCATCTGTTGTTTCATCTTAATTTAGACAAACTCAAAATTTATTAAATAGTATATCACATCAGTGTTCTTTTTGCAAGTTTTTTATATAGTAAATACTTTAAAAAAGATTATGAGTAATAGGGAAAAAATTATAAACCTACTCCACAAAAGAGTTTTCATTGACATCTCTGTAACTTTGATGTATAATATATTTATACTTCTGTAAACTGGAGGCAAAACTGATGAATGAAAAAGTGTTCCAAGTCGGTGGTGTTGAACTCCACGTCGACGAACGTAATTTTGGTGCAGACGGCGGTCCTTCTGTACGTGTTTACGGCGAGGCAGAGGGTGAAAATATTCAACTGCTCCGTTTCGACTGCTTTCGCAAGGATCCACACTATCACTATGACCCCTCCGGGAAAAACGACCAACGGCATCTCGATAAAGCGAGTGTGCCGGATTCAGTCGCATGGACGATTGAACAACTCGGACAAAACCTCGTAGAAATGATTCACACAGCAGGTTATAGCAGCGTCGCTGACACTGTTGATCAGGCGGCGGTCTCACAAATTCTACCTGAAGTGGAATCCCTTATGCGAAGCGAGACCTAATTTTATAGATATAACTTTAGCACACAGAGGAGAAAATTAACGTGACAAAATCTATTGCTATTAGCGTATTCTTGCTTATGCTGCTTGTAGGTCTGAGCACTTTTGCAGGAACCCCACAAGATTGGGGAAAATGGAAGGAAGGAGAACTCCTCCTTGAAAACCACAGTTTTGAAGAAGATTTAGCGGCTTGGGGTTTAGAGGACGGCGCATGCTGCGGCCGCGGTGGACTCTATACGATGGAAATCGATAAGAAAAATCCGCAACACGGGAAACAATCGCTCAAAGTTATCGGGCATAAAGCAACAGGTACCGCGTGGCATGCGAAGGTTCGGCAAAAGGATGCCTCAATGAAGTCCGGCGAAACGTACACCGTGATTTTTTGGGCGCGTTCTGAAAAGCCGCGCGAGGTACAACTCAGCCTCCAGATGCAACACGCCCCTTGGACCTTCTATCAAGGCGGTGCCATCAATCTATTAGGACCGGAATGGGCGGAGTATCACATCACTTTCCAATCCAAAGCCGATGTTGAAAGAGATATGTGGGTTGGATTAGCGATTGCACAATCGGATGTCGATTTCTGGATTGATAACTTCCGATATTTTGAAGGTGAACCGGAAGATGATCTGAATCGTGATACACCTTTCCCTGTGGATGCGAAAGAAAAATTGGCGACGAAATGGGGCGAGGTCAAGACAGAACGGTTCTAACTCACAAAGAAATTGTCAAAATATTATAGCCGTCCCGCCCTTCATTCTATAGGCGTGACGGCTATATCTTTTTTTACTACAACCTATCATTATCACGCTAAATCAATCTTCTAAAACTGAGCGATACGCGTCGCTGACGTGCATACTTGCGATCATCCCACACATCCGTTTTTCTGGCGGGAATCCCGTGCATCCATTTATTCTTCGCATCCGCGCTTAGGACAGTCAAACTCTCAGACGCAAGCCAGATCGGAATTTTTTGGGTCCTATCAGATGTAAGTGTTAGATTCATCACACAACTTGAACTCAAACTCAAGATGCAAAGTGAATTTTACGCGTCGCAAAGTATCTCATAGTAGACTTTGGCGTTATCGTGCAGTGAACCATTTATGAGTCTACAGTAGGAAAATGTTTCAACATCTGATTGGGTTATTTGGCTTCTAATCATCGAAAGGTTCGTTTTGAGTTTTTCCCATTTACCATACGTTTTCAGACGACCGGATTTGGACAGTGATCGGTGATCAGGATTTTGGTACACGAAGCACATTTTATGCTGATTGTATTCCTTCATAATCTGAATGATGGCTTCAGATAGGTTCTTAATATCCAATGTGGGACTGGAAAAAAAATAGCAAAAATTGAATATAATCTGGGTCACATTACCGTTTTCGATGTACTTGTCCAATAATCGGGTCAAACCATCGCACTCACGAACTAACTCGAATTTGCCATAGAAAGGCTCTTTATATCTGTTAGGACCATATTTGTTGATTGATGCCGCCTTATCAAGCATAGTTTGCGAACTATCAATGCCTAAATAAGTAATATCGCTTTCTCCTGCAAAAGCCCGAAAAGCAATACCAGAAGTTAATGGACCACAGCCGAAGTCAATGAACACAACTTTATTCTTTTCGTTTATCGGTGCAAGGCAATTCGTAAAGATGTGATAAGAACCGAAAAGGTGCCGAGGCATGTGATGGACACAATAGATGGATACCTTGTCTTTCGGAAAATAATACTCACTGGATGCTTTATCAAATGAAACGTCATCAAAATCGCTCTGTCCTTGACTCAGAATGCGCGCTATATCTTCCCAGTAGTATATTTTTGTATTTCTAACATCCTCCGCGAGTGCCGGTAGATCGTGTTCAAATGGCTGTACGACTAATTCTCCAAACAGGTTCTTTAGACTTTCACCAGGTTCATAATAATTATCATAAGGACGGTGGATATAGGACATATTTTGGAAGTTTTCTTTAGGTTAGGACTCACGTAAATTGAACAGAAGATTGGCGCATTTTGCTGAAAATGCCTCACAGTGAGAGTATTTGGTTGTATTGAATCGCCTAAATCCCCAACCCCGATACCCCAGAATTTAAGAGGAAATGCGTAACACCTAAGGAGATCTAAAAGTTGCCTCTGGGTTTTACGCTGATACAGGTGCAGGACGCGCCCCTAATTCACCGCGATACGCCAGTAGAATCGCAACGGCGATGCATGTCCCGATAATACCTACCGGCGAGAAGTTCCCGACGCTATCCACCAACAATCCGAGCAATGGCGCGAGAATAATTGTTGCCAGCGATTTCGATTGCGCCTCAATAGATAAAATCGTTGCACTCATCTCAGGTGTGGATTGGGCATTGAAACGGCTAATCAAACCGGGGCGCCAGAAGTTCTGGAGGATCGCCAGCCCAACGAAAAGTACGATGATTGCCGGATACCAATTGAACCACAATACCGGAATCAACAAAGCGAAGAATGCCAAATCTACCCACCACATAAATCGGGCAGCCCCCTCGTCGCTTCCGCGCCAATTTGAGACCTGATGCGAATTCCGGGAGGCAAAGGACGATAGGAAATAGAGCACAAAGTAGACACCTGCCACAAGTAACGCTGTGCGTTTCGATTCATCTAATGCTAAAAGTAAAGGCAATGCGATGACTGTCTGTTTGAGAATCGGCTGTAGATAATCTTTACTGGCTTTATACATCCCTTCAAACCCCATGCCTTCAAAGACCAATCGGCGGAGTGGCGGGAATCGCACTGATTGTTTCAAGGCACTGCCGAGCATACGCGCAACGGCTTTGAGGGAAAATTCGCTCTGTCTATCACCATCTAACCGCGCAGGGTAGCCGAAGAAGTTAACGATATTCATCGCATAAGGGATAATTGAGAACCAGAAGATGTCTACAAAATTACCGCTGTAAAAAACCAGCACACCTGCGATGAGAACAGAGACTGCGGAACCCATCTGCGACCAAGAACGGGTAAAACCGTATATTTTCGTCTTCTCATCCGACCTGCCCTGCAGGCGAAGCCAATCAAAGATCATCGCCTTATGAGTGCCACTGCGGAACGCATCGCCTAAACCGTAGAAAAACATCGCAGCGAACAACGGGAACAGCGATTTACTGACTGCGAATATAACAAAAGAAGCAATATAGGCAAAAAACGAAAAAATCATGGCGCGTCGCCTGCCATAAAGATCTGCGACCGCGCCGGACGGGATTTCAAATAGGTTGGTGCAAACCTCCCGAAATCCAATCAAGATGCCAATTGCAAAGTAGGACAACCCTTTGTCAAGAAATGCGAGATACAGAAAGTTTTCATAGTAACGTTGATTCTTCAGAAAACCGTAGAGCGAAAAACGGAATAGCATCAGGGCGTTCTCGTTTTAACAGGTTAGAAGTGGCAATTGAAATCATGTTCAATTGCTATTTATCGGTTAAGATAATAACAGATTTGGAAAAAAAGGCAAGGGAAAATCAGACGTGCTTAGATGCTATCACACGAGATCAGTGCCATAGAAATGTATAGGGAAACCGCGATCCTGTCGTCAAGTTACGAGGGATAAGGCCTACAGATCGGCGGTCAATTCTTCTTGGTAGGCAAAGAGTGCTGGGGTGCCGCCTGTGTGGAGGAAAATAACGGTATCATCGCGTCCGAGTTTGCCCCGTCGGATATGGTCAATGAGGCACGCCATCGCCTTAGCGGTATAGACAGGATCCAAGAAGATCCCCTCGGTTTTGGCAACGAGCTTGAGGGCATCAATACATTCCGGTGTGAGGTAACCGTAAGCCTGTCCGATATAGTCATCTGTGTTCTGAATATCTGCGTCGGTGACTTGGGTATCCAATTCCAAAAGTTCGGCGGCATTGTTTGCAGCGGTGCGTAGCCGATCAAATTTACCTTCCCAAACAATAGGTGCGATGCCAAACGGTTTCATTTTTAGCCCAAGCGTCTTGGTGCCGAGGACAAGCCCCGCTTGTGTGCCACCTACGGAAGCGGTATAAATCCAATCTGCATCAATACCCAACTGCTGTTGCTGTTGTGAAATTTCAGCGATACACCACGTAAAAGCAACGGCGGCAAGGGCGGTCGAACGCGGTGCTGCGAGGACATAAGGTTTCAGTCCTTGCGTCTTTAGTTTTTCGGCGAGTTCGTACTTCACCACATCTAATTCGGGTCCGAAGGGTACATCAACAATCTCAACGTTCGCGCCTGCGATATTATCTAACAGTAGATTCCCTTGGAGAATACTTTTGTGATCACGGGCGAGGCGAAGATAACACTTGAGTCCGAGTTTACCGCAGGCAGCAGCGGCTTGTCTGCAGTGATTGGATTGCGAAGCCGCGCCCTGTATAATTGTATCAGCCCCTTCTGCGACAGCATCGCCGATCGTGAAAGTCAGTTGCCGGACTTTGTTGCCCCCAAAAGCCAAACCTGAGCAATCTTCGCGTTTCATAAAGATGCGCGGTCCCCCGAGTGCTTCGGAAAGCCGCGGGCATTCTTCCAAGGGGGTCGGGAAATGACCGAGGTCTACCTGTGGTAGCTGCGCGATCTTTTGAACTAAGTGTTCGTTTGTCTCCATCCGCTTTACTCCGCTTCAATGACGACAGCCATCTGATTGACCCGTTTCCCATCCTTAGACTGCAACCCAACCCTGACAACTTCAACGATTGTCCCCGCTCCAAACTCGCAAGAACGCGCGCCTTTGACTTTATGATGCTTCGGTGAAACTTTCGTTACTCCGACTTCAATCGGGATAACTTCGGAATCAACGATATCCAAGAACCAATTGAGACGTTCCGGTAATTCACTGCCTCGCGTGCTCTCTACCACCTCAACGAAGAGAAAATCTCGGATAAATTCAATGAGGAATTTTTTAAAGATAAGCACCTCAATCTTCTCGGCGTGTTCTTTCTCCTGGTCGACCAACTTACTGGCGAAGCGTTGAAGGTAAGCATCACATTCATTCTGAATTTTCTCCAAATCGCGTTCGCTTTCAGCGAGCAGGTCTGGAAACAAGGTCGGGGCAGGTGTAGAGACACCGCGCGTCTGCTTGAGTGTCCGTCTGAGACGTGTATCTACTTCATCAAGCACTTGGACAAGCTGCTCGCTTTCAGGTGTAGGACGTCCGGTCTCCTTCCGCCATTCGATCACTTCGCTCACCATGAGATTCAGGAGCCAAATTGCAATTTCCGACTCGGAGAGCGTGTCCATATCCCAATCAAGGAGATTGAGTCCATATCCCTCGTTGTAATCTCGTTCCAACTTAGCGAGTTCGTCTTGAAATATGTTCTGAACTGCTTCGCCTTTTTGTTGATAATAAGCCTTGCCACGTCTACCACCGGCAGCCAGACCCAACGCTTCAGCGATATGCCCAAAAACACCTTTCTCTTTCCGTTTTAAAGCTGTAGCCCCCAGATGCGCGGATGCTTGTGCCTTTCGTTGTGCAGCGAGTGCACTTGGTGGAAGGGACGGCACTGCGATCTTAAATTCTAAACTGGAATCCACAATAGACGACACAGACACGGCACCCTGAGTTACAGGTATTTTCAATGCCATAGGTGGAGGAGCAGGTTTCCTTCTTGGCTTCTGTTCGTTCTTCGGTAGCAACGATTCCGGTGTGCGTTCCTCCGAAGGGTCCGGCACTTCTATTTTTTCTTTTATCTCTTGCGTCGTCTCGATTTCGGGTAAAGCATGTGCGTCCTCATCAAGACTTGTTCCTATCGGTTCCGCGGTCTCTGCCTTCGGCGTATCCACTACTGATTCTATTTCTAACTGTTGCGCTGCATCTACATCAGGAACAGCAGGTTCACCCGCGTTATTCTCAGTTTCCAAAGGTGGTGCGGTGTCTTCTGGACTCCCTAAGAGGCGTTCATGAATTTCACCATGAATTTCCGTTAGCGATTCAGGTGTGAGCGAATCCAATTCAGCGGCGGTTTCCGAAGTATCCTCCGCCAGTTTTTCAGGTTTGAGTGCCTCCAATTCAGCTAATATCTTTTCAATGCGGGCAGAAACGGGGTCAGCATCATCTATAAAAAAGGTTAATCGATATGCGTCAAGAATCTCTGTAGGGAGGTGGCGCGAGATGGGCGCGTCGGTTAACTGAAACTGCGCCCAATTGGCGAGTCCACTCATCGAAAGCTTCTGATACATCACACGCACCTGTCTTTCGCTGTTAACCAGATTCCGTACACTCATAATGGTGGCATCACCATCAAGACTAAAAAGTATCTCAATATCTCGGAAACGCCCTGTTACGCTGTTCCTTGCCATGTTATCGTTCTCCTTGAAAATCTCTCTATATGTATTAACTAAGCGCGAACAAAAGTTTACCAGACTTTATCGGACTAATTCTATTCAACGTCTTTTTGTCAATTCGCGTTACAAAATTTTTGCTATCCAGTTGTTACTTGAGCATTAGACAATCAGTACCTATATTAGAACGTAGAGAACTGAGTAACACCAGA